>DATMLG010000206.1:0-6317 GCA_035570675.1 Verrucomicrobiia bacterium
TCCAATGTGAGCGTGAACCTCGCCTTGAACAGCCCGTCCATCGGCTCGGCGCTGGCTGTGCAATCCACGGCTGCGCTGACGATTGTCGAACCGCCGATTGACGCCTGGAAGCTCGGCTATTTTGGAGCCAACGCGAACAACCCCGCCATTGCCGGCGATTCCGCCGATCCGCAGCACGACGGCATCGTCAATCTCATGGCTTATGCGTACGCCTTCAACCCGCTGGTCGCCAATACGAATCCCTTCAGCGGCGGCGTTGCTGGAAACAAGTTCCAGTTGGTCTTTCCGCGAAATACAACCGCCAGTGACATCACCTACAACGTCCAAAGCTCCGTCGATTTGAACGCATGGAGCAATTTGTTGACCTTCGCTGCTGCGAGCGGTTGGGTAACAAACGTGCCCGGGGCTTCGGTTTCCGAATCCGCTACCATTGGGCTTCCGCCCAACCAATACGTCACCGTCACCGCCACGACCTCAACGAATGTCAGGGCAAACCTGGCCAATCAGTTTCTGCGGCTCCAAGTCCAGCGCTAAAACGCCCGTTCCCGCGGACCATGAACGTTGTCGGGTGCTGATCGCAAATCATCTTCTTTGCCTTGCTGCCGCCGGTGATTTTACGATTGTGTTTGGCCGCTTCCTCGCTCATTTTAGGCGCATTGAATCAATCACTCGGTGAGAACTGACCTTCAACCGCCGCAGCCGGTCCCGGCGCCCCGGATTCCAGACGCTTCCGCCTCAGGGCCGGTGCCGCAAAATTGGCTCGAAGGCGGAATGGCCGTGCTCGACGCGGACGGACGCGTGACGGAAATCAACGACGCCCTCGGCAACTGGCTGGAACGATCGCGCGCCGGATTGCTCGGTTGCGACTTCTGGGAGGAACTGGAAAAGGCATTGCCCGGTTCCCGTGAAACTGTCGCCAAATCCGGCCAGAACACCACTCCGTTCGCGCGATACGCGCTGAGATCCACGCCCACCGGCTCGGAACAGTCGCTCTGGTTCATGCTGGAGACGGCGCGGGGCGCGGTTGGCAGCTTTGTGCGGATGAATTCGGTGCTGCCGCCGTTGACCGAACTGGAGGAGGGGGTCTGGGACGAGCATTTGCACAGTGAATCAGCCCGGCGTGAGATGTTCATGCGCCTTCTCCGGGCCGAAGCCCGGCTTGACCGTCTTTTGCGGCGCTGGCCTTGTGTGGTGTTCAGCCAGCGGCCGGATTTCGGCCTTCAATTCGCCAGCCCAAACATCCAGGAACTCACCGGAATTTCCGTGGCCGACTGGTCGTCGCAACCGCGGCGCTTTTGGGAACTGGTCCACGAACAGGACGCGGTCGAGTTGCGCCAGCAATTCAAACGCGCTGTCGAAACGCGCGCGAATGTCACCAGCACCTATCGCATCCGGCACGCCCTGACGGGCCGCGTGACGCATATTTTGGAACAACGCGAGCCGGTCATCAGCCAGAATAAATTGCTGCTGGGCTACGAGGTCGTGTGGCTGGACGTCACGCGCCAGACGGTGGCGGAGAAACGCCTGTCCACAGCGGCTTGGAAGGAGACGCTGGCGATTCTCACGCTCGGAATGGCGCACGATTTCCGGAACATCATGGCGGGCATCCATTCCTTGAGCGAATCCTATCTCCTCCAGATGGAGGGCAGCCATCCTTTCAAGGAGGGGTTGAGCTTGATCCAGAAGAATTCGGGCCAGGCGAACCAGCTCGTCCAGCGGATGATCAATCTGCATCTCGGGCAGGTCGGCGAACGCAGCTACCACGACTTGAACGAGGTCGTCCGCGACATCATGGATTTGGTGGCGAAAATTCTTCCGCGACGCATCCGCGTGGGCAGTGAGCTGGCGGCGGGAACGCTTCCGATCTACGCCGACCTCGTGGAATTGCGGCAGGCGATTATCAATCTGCTCCTGAACGCCGCGGATGCGATGCCGCAGGGCGGCCATCTCACACTCAAAACCTCGCGCCACGTGGAACTGCCGAAGTTGGAAAATATGAAAGGCAGCGCTCCCCGGTTGCCTTGTGTTTGCCTGACCATTCAGGACACGGGAACTGGCATCAAGGAACGCCATCTCGCCGCGATTTTTGACCCGTTTTTTACGACCAAGGCCAAGGGCTCGGGCCTGGGTCTTTATAACGCGCGCGTTGCCGTGGAGAAACATTCGGGGGCGATTTCCGTGGAATCAAAGGAAGGCGCGGGCACCAGCTTCCACTTGTGGCTGCCGCAGGCCGATCTTTCTGAATCCGCCCCCCGGCCCGCCGAGCCCGGCTGGGACGGCCGGACGCGCCGGACCTTGCTGCTCCTGGGCCAGACGGGTGAGGTGCTCGACAAGACGGCGGAATGGCTCCGATTGCATAATTATTACGTGGTTTTGGCCACCACCCCGGAAAGTGTGCCCGAACTGCTGCAATCCGGGGATTATCAATTCGCCGGCGTTTTGGTGCTGGCCGAGCCCCGGGACGCCATGGCCGGGGCCTTCTTGCAAGTGGTCCGCCAGCAGGGCCGCGGCCTGAAAATGGCCTTGAAATTGGCCGGATGCAGCCCTGATGAATTAGGCCGGGAATTGCTCGATGGGGCCGATTTGTTGCTTAACTCTGATTTGCCGGAAACCGATATACTGCTGAAACTTGAAACGTTTTTGAAATAAAGCGCGCAAAACCGATGTCAACCGAAACCGGCTTGGTCAAAGAACCGACCCGTCCCATACTGATTGTCGATGACGAGGAAATCGTCTTGGTGGCCCTGCGGGACACGCTGGTCCATGCCGGCTACGAGGTCGTCGCCTCGCCGCATGCCGTCCATGCCTTGAGCGCGGTCAAGGAAACCCAGTTTTCCGTGGTCATCACCGATCAGCAGATGCCGATGGTCACTGGGCTGGAATTTCTGGCGCAGGTGAAACAAATCCAGCCGGACGCCACGCGCATCCTCATCACCGCCGTCCTGAACCTCGGCACGGTCATTGACTCGATCAACAAGGGCGAAATTTTCCGCTTTGTCGTCAAACCCTGGCTCCGCGAGGAACTGCTCGCGACGGTGAAGAACGCGGTGCAGCGGTACGAACTGATCGGCCACAATGCCCGCCTGCATGCCGAAACGCAGGCGATGAATGAGAAGTTGAGCAGCCTCAATCAGACGCTCGAAACACAGATGGCGAAGGTTGCCGAGCAGAACGAACGGCTGGCCGAACAGGCGTGGGCGTTGGAGGAAAATTTGAAGCGCTCGGTGGAACTCTGCGTGCAAACGATGCAGACGTTTTATCCCACGCTCGGCAATCAGGCGCGGCGCGTTTATGAACTCTGCCGTGGCATGGGCCGGAGCATCAACCTGCCCGCCGAACAGCAGCAGACGCTCGAAATCAGCGCGTGGATCCATGACATCGGTCTGGTGGGTGTTTCGCGGCAATTGATCAAACGCTGGGAACAGGCCCCCGGCAGCCTCAACGACGCGGAACTGGCGCTCGTGCATCATCATCCGATTCTGGGCGCCGAACTCGCCGCCTTCGCGCACGAACTCAAGGAAGTCGGCCCGACGATTCGCGCGCATCACGAACAATTTGACGGCAACGGCTACCCGGACGGCTTGCAGGGCGAAAACATTCCCTGGCTCGCCCGGTTGCTGGCGCCCGCCGTCGCCTATGCCGAGAGCGACCTGCCTTCACAGGAAGCTGCCGACACGATCAGCCAGGGCAGCGGCTCGGTTTTTGACCCTGAGGCGGTGCGCGCATTTTTGCGGTCCCTGCCCAAGACCGTCGTTCCCGGCAAGCAGCGCGAAGTGCTCCTCTCGGAACTTCGCCCGGGCATGGTTCTCGCCCAGGGCATTTACACGGCCACCGGAATTCTGCTGATTCCCGACGGACAGCGATTGACCTCGACCTACATCGACAAACTTCGAAATCACAACCGCATCAATCCCATTTCCCAATCACTGCTCGTTTATTGCTAGCCGTCTGCGTGGCTCAAATTAATATCTTCCGCGCCTCCCGCGCGGTGGCCATTCTTGCCTAGTCGCCGGTCTGCCGCCGGTAATAATTTCCCTTCCGCCGCCGCATTCCTCGCGAAACCCCTTTGTTTTCAAGGTTTTTATGTGGTGGCATCCCGGTTGCTCAAGGTTTTCCGGATTATTGTATGATTGACGCACTTTTCAGCCAGCCCAACTACCTGGCCGCCAAGAAAATGCTGGACTGCACCGTCCTGCGTCACGAAGCCATCGCAAGCAATCTCGCCAACGTCGAAACCCCCAACTACAAGCGCCTCGACGTCGCACCCAGCTTTGAAACCCAGTTGCAGCAGGCGATCACCACCGGCGACCCGCAGCAAATCGCCTCGACGCAACCCGAGCTGGCCGTGGATACCCAGGCAACCTCCGGCCGCGCCGACGGCAACACCGTGTTGCTGGAAACGGAAATGATGAAGCTCAACCAAAACATGGTCGAACATACCCTCGAGACCCAATTGGTCAGCGGTGCCCTCCAGAAGTTGCGTACCGCCATCACCGGTCAAATCTGATTTGAGTTATGATCAACATTCTTCCCGGCATTGACAGCACATCGGCGGCGCTCAACGCCGAACGCATCCGCATGGATGTCGTCTCGGAAAACATCGCCAACGTGAACACCACCCGCGGTCTCGACGGCAAGCCCTATCAACGCGAGCAGGTGGTCTTCGAATCCGTTCTTCAGGCGCAGCAAAATTCCGACGCCCTTGGCTCCGCCCCGCAAACCGTGCAGATCGCGCGCATCGAAAAAGATCAACGCCCGCCCATCATGGTTTACAACCCGTCTCATCCCGACGCCAACGCCCAGGGCATGGTCGCCATGCCGGACATCAGCATCCCCGAGGAAATGGTGGACATGATCGCGGCGTCGCGGGCGTTTGAGGCCAATCTCGCCGTGGTCAAGGATGCGCGGGCCATGGCGATGGAAACCCTCTCCATCGGCAAACATTGATGAACTGACGAATTTCGCCATACCCCATGGACGCCCTCTCCTCACTCAAATTGATGACCATGCCGCAGATGACTGCCGGGGTGAACAACCCTTTGCAGGATGCGGCCGTGGCGCAGGCAATTTCCCCGGCGGAGATGCAAAGCCTCGAGGCCGGCGCCTCGACGCCGTCCGCCAGCTCCACGCAGCCCGTCTACTCCTTTCAAAACCTGCTCGGCGATTTTGTCAGCGACGTGTCGAACAAGCAGGCGGCCGCCGGCGAAGCAGTCAACGGATTGCTCAGCGGCAAGAATGTCTCGCTCCACCAGGCCGTCATCTCCATGGAGGAAGCAAATGTTTCGTTCCAGATGATGGTTCAGGTGCGCAACAAGCTGCTGGACTCCTATCAGGAACTGATGCGGATGCAGGTATGACCAATTTTTCAAAACTAACTGGACCAGCCGGCATTTTATCGCCGGCGCTTTGATTTCATGAACAAGAACATCTCACAATTGGGCGGCCAGCTCGCCGGGATCTGGAGGCAGCTCGGCATCAACCAGCGCATCAGCATCATCATGGCCACCGGCATCGTCGTGTTTGGCCTGGCGGGGCTGGCTTACTGGTCGAGCCGCATGGATTACTCGCTGCTTTACGGTAAACTGGACGACGGCGAAGCCTCCAAGGTGATAGCCGCGCTGGATGAAGAAAAGGTGCCCTACAAAATCGGCGCCGGCGGCAGTTCGATTCTCGTTCCGGCGGACAAGGTCTATCAGGTCCGCATGCAAATGGCCGGCAAAGGCATTCCCCAGGGCGAAGGCGTCGGCTTCGAGATTTTTGACAAGGCCAATTTCGGCATTTCAGATTTTGTGCAGCGCGCCAACTATACCCGCGCCGTCCAGGGTGAACTGGCCCGCACCATCAGCCAGCTTGACCAGATCGAATCCGCCCGCGTCATGATCGTCATGCCGGAAAACCGGCTGCTGAGCGACAGCCTGCGCAAGCCCACCGCCTCGGTCTTCGTTCGCGTCAAGGGCAGCGCCCAGCTCTCGCCTTCCTCCGTCAATTCCATCCGGTTCCTCGTCGCTAACAGTGTTGAAGGCTTGCAGGCCAACAACGTCTCCGTCGTGGATAATTCCGGCAACGTCCTTTCCGAGAATCAGGACAACGATTCCGTGGCCGGGCTTTCCGGCAACCAGCTCTCGGCGCGCCGGAATTTTGAGCAATACCTCTCGAAGAAAGCCCAGGGCATGCTTGAAACCGTCCTCGGACCCGGTGAGGCCGTCGTTCGCGTCTCGGCCGACATCAATTGGGACAGCGTCACCCGCACCGATGTGAAATATGATCCGGATGGCCAGGTTGCCACCACGACTACCATTAACGACGAGGATACCGAT
>DATMLG010000207.1:0-6229 GCA_035570675.1 Verrucomicrobiia bacterium
CGACCCCGCGTTCACCGTCGAAGTCCTGAAGCGCTGCAACAGCGCGTTTTTTGCCGGCGACAAACCGGCCGAGGACATGTTCGAAGCCGTGTCACGGCTGGGCTTTCAGGAGATTTATGAAATCGTGCTGGCGATGTTCGCCGCGACCGCGCTGCTGCCGCCCGGAACGCGGAACGATTCCCATGTGGAGATTTTATGGCGGCATTCGCTGGCGGTCGCCGTTGTGGCACGGGTGCTGGCCCAGAGCATCGGGGAATCCACCGCCGCAGCCTTCACCGCCGGGCTGTTGCATGACATCGGCAAGGTCATCATGGTGTCGGCGCAACGGGATGATTTTGCGCAAGCCGTCCTCAACGCGGGCATGTTTCACCGGCCCGTGGTGGTGACCGAGAAGGAAATTTTCGGCTTCGACCATGCCGAGGTTGGCGCCCGCCTGCTCGCGCGCTGGAATTTGCCACCGAACATTGTTGCCGCGGTCCTTCATCACCATCAACTCGAAGGCGCCGGGGAATTCGGGCGGCTGGCGGCGATTGTACAACTGGCCAATCTCATCGCCCACGGCACCGCCGAAAAACTGACGGGCGAGCCCAAGGGATTGCAAACTGCCACCGCATCGTTGCTCGCTCTGCAGTTGACTCCGGAAGGAGTTAACGTCCTGCTCCCCCCCATGCGGGAGGGTCTGGAACGGGCCAAGAACCTCATGCCGGCCTGATTCCGATCAGGCACCCGGCACCATTCCATCCGGCCCGGCGTGCAAATTCTTGCATCGCTCGATCGATCGCCTTAGTCTTCCGCCAAGAACACCTGCACGCAGAGTTGGCGGGGAACAATCATGGCATTACCGACGCAACCGGGACAGAAACAGGACAAGCTGGACGCCTTCATCGATCTCGTCCACCATCTGCCGCCCTCGCCACGGCTCCTTGTCAAATTGCTGGAAGTCTTCAAGCAGCCCGATCCAGACATCAACGAAGTCGTCAAACTGATCAGCCACGACCCGTCGTTCACTGTCGAAGTCCTGAAGCGCTGCAACAGCGCATTTTTTGCCGGCGACAAACCGGCCGAAAACATGTTCGAGGCGGTCTCACGGCTGGGTTTCCAGGAGATTTACCAGATCATCATGGCGATGTTTGCGGCGACGGCGATTTTGAAGCCGGGCACGGGAGGCGGCGCCCATGTGGATATTTTGTGGCGGCATTCGGTCGCGGTGGCGGTCGCTTCGGGGGTACTGGCCACGGAGGCCGGGGAATCCAACGCGGCTGCATTCACGGCGGGATTGCTCCATGACATTGGCAAGGTGGTCATGGTTTCGGCTGACCGGGACAAATACGCGGAGGCAGTCCTGAACTCGGGCATGTTTGGCCGGCCTGTGGTGGTGACGGAAAAGGAATTGTTCGGCTTTGATCATGCGGAAGTCGGCGCGCGGCTGCTCATGCGCTGGAACTTTCCGCTCAACATTGTCGCCGCCGTCCTGCATCACCATCGGCTGGAAGGCGCGGAATCTTTCGAGCGCATCGCGGCCATCATCCACCTTTCCAACATGCTGGCCCATGGCACCGGTGAAAAATTGGCGGGAACGCCCCAGGGATTGCAAAATGCCGCCGTGTCCATGGCGGTTCTGCAACTTGTACCGGATAAAATCACCACCCTGCTTCCCTCCATGCAGCAGGGCTTGGAGAAGGCCAAAGCCACAATGCCTGGCTGAGTTTCGGCTCCGCTCAGTACCCGACCAACGATGAGGGATTCACCGTGTCCTGGCCCAGCGCAAACCGCGGGAACGCCTTGAACGAGAAGGTCACCGCCACCGCGTACTCATGCCCGCTCGACTGGTTGTCGAGCGCGCGAAAAGTGAGCGCCGCCGTCCAGCTCCGCAAATCCCGGTAAATGGTGTAATCCTGCTCCTGCAGCGTGCCCGTTTTCGCGTCAAAGCTTTCCGCGATCCGCGTCGCCCAGTTCTCGTTCAGGCGGTAGAGAAACGTCCCGTTGAATGAATCGCTCCCGGCCCCAAGCACCGGGTCATCCCGCAGAAAATACTGCCCCACGCTCAGGTTCCAGGTGGAGTTCGGCTGAAAAACGATTGAATCCGCCGCGAGATTGAAACGTCCGCTGTTAATGTCGTACCGCGTCTGGGATTCAACGGTCAGCCACGAGCGCGGCCTGAATTCCAGGGTCGAATAAACATCAGAAAATGTCGTCTGCCCCGCGTCATGCCGCAGCCGCCAGTCCGTTTCCAAATCCCAGTAGAGCAGATCCACCACGTTGCCTTCCCGTTTGGTTTGCAGGCGGTTGTTCAGGCCGAAACGGATGGTGTTCTGGCTGTCAATGGCGTCGATGGCGTTGTAGTCCGGAGAATTCAACGGCGGCAATTGCAGGGCGTTCGACTGCTGGTAGTCAAACTGCGGCACGTCCTGCGGCTGCACGTTTGGCCGCGGAACATACGCGTAGTCAACCGAAGGCTCGATGATGTGCCGAAGCCCGTTCATGTCCAAAAGATCATTCCGTATCCCCGGCCACACCTGCGAGGCCTTGAATGACGTCTCAATCCCCGTGTTCAACACCCACCGGTCCTGGTTGGTCGTCGTCGCCCCGGGACCCGTCGCCGGGCTGTAGTAGGTGAAACGCCCGCCCACGCGCGGCGTCACATCCAGCCAGCCAAAAAACGTCTCCGGCAGGGTGATCTGGTGAAAGGTGTCCGCCCGCGCGGCTTCGTAGTTCGTCTGCAGCGTGTTCGTGTCCGCAAACTGCCGCCGGAAATAACCCGCCGAACTCTGGCTCTCGTAAAAAAATGGCGTCCCAAAAATTTGCTGCGGCAGGCCCGTTAATGTGGCTTCCGGCAGCCGTTCCACAGTCTCGTAAAACGGGTTCACCTGCGGCTGGGTAAGCGCATCCAGGCTCCAGTTGGACCACAGCTTTTCCACATCGACGAACGTGTTCGGCTGGATGTCCTTCTGGTACTGGGTCTCAAAAAAATCGTGGGTAACGTAGGGGTCGCTCAGGTAGGCCACCTGCGACATGATGTTCAAGTTCGTCAGCGGCGTGGCCTGGTACGCGAGATACGCCCGTTGACGGTTGTGCGGAATCTCGGTGGAGTTGGTCACCTGGTCCAGATAGGGCCGCTGATCATAGGTGTAATAATACTTGAAGTCCGCCTCGCCAAACCGGCCGAGGTTCAAATCAAAATCCGGCCCGACGCCCAAACCGCGCTGCTCCCGATAGTCGGCATGAATCGCGCCGCTGAGCTGGTGATTGAGGGTGTATTCGTATGTGGACAGCAGATACGGCCCAAAGATGCTACGGTACCCCGGCAGAAAGGTGAAATGATTCGGGTTGCCGCTCAGGTCCTGATGATAGTACGGAAAATAAAACACCGGCACATTGTCCACGTACAGCACCGCGTTGTGCGCTTCAATGTATTGCCGGGGAACGACCGTGACTCGGCTCGCGCGGACGGTCTGCAAGGGGTTGGAATAATCATCCGTCGTGACCATCGCGTTCGTGGCGGAATACACCCGGTTGGTGCCCTCCGCGTGCAATCTCCGGCCCGCCACGAAGAAGGGCGATTCGCCGGCCCGAAAGTCCTCCCAGTCCATTTGCTGCGTGTTGTAATTATAATGAAAATGCGGGCCGGCCAGCGTGATGTTCGTCATTTGCACCCGCACGGAACCTTCCGCATCCACATCGCCGGTGTTGGTGTTGACCAGGACCTTGTCAGCGGTCAGCACCACATTGGAGGAAGAAACCGAAGTCAGGATTTGCACCACGACGTCGTTGGTGGCAAAAACCAGGCCGTTGGTTTGAATCGCGACAAAATCCCCCGTCGAACTGATGTCCACTTCCGTAGCGCTGATGGCCGGAGGCGCCGCGTGCCCCATGACCAGGGACAACCAAAGCAGAAGCACGGATAGTGGGGCGCGCAGTTTTGTCATCGGGCGGGCACAGCTAATCAAAACACCCCCGGACTGCCAAGCTGCATTTGCCTGTCATGACGCGGTTTTCGCCGGCAAACGCAGCTCAGGTCGCCGTCATGACCGGCTCGGGAGGGCGGCAGGTGATGTCCGCGTCCCGACGACTCGATGATTTTAATGTTTCGACCGCCTTGCCGAGGATCTGTCCACCACGATGCTCAAACTCGTTCGCAATCCCGGGTTTGGCATGTGACTTGCATGAACAAATTCAGGAACAGGCAACATGGCCAACAAGATTAAAATTACAAAATATGTGAGCCAGACGCGTTCGTTGAACCGTCCCGCCTCGCAACGGCCCGCGACCAAGCCGGCCGCACTGTATCTTCTCGCCTTGCGGTCGCATCTTGCCCAGACCCAGCCCCTCGTTCCCCGTCCGGCGCTCAAACAGACGATCCCGATTCAGCCTGCCGAGAACGGCGAGGGCACTCCCGAACCGGTGAAAATCAAGCATTCCTGAGGCTGGTCCCCCAGCGTTGGACAGATTCGACGCTCTCCCTAACCTCTTCATACACAGACAGCGCAAGGCAACCGCTGGCTAGAATTTGGGCACATATCACGGTTCGTCAATTGACCGGGAGTTCTGGAAAGGATAAATCTTGCGGATACTTCCCTCCCCGGCCGGATGACCTGAATTACAGGTGAACGAATTTTCAAGGCCCTCGAAATTCCACGTCTTCAAACCCCATCTGAAGAAACAGGCTCTTCAACTGGAGCCTGGCCCGCTCATCCGCGTCCTTTAAAATTCCCGCCTCGCGCGCCGCCCGGTCGATGTCCATCACGGCCTGCCGCCGCGCATCCTGTTCGAGATCCTTGTCGAAACTCCGCAGCAGCCCCGTCGTTCGCTCCACGATTTGCGTCTGTTTGTCGTCCAGATACCGGTCCGTGACCCGTGACGGCGGGAGCTTGAGGATGATTTTTTTGCCGGACACCTGAACGTCGCCATTGGTAATTTCGCTTAAATCAACACCCGCCTTGACCACCCCGTGCGCAATCATCAGGACCCGGTTCTCACCCCAACCCTGCACGATCATGTCCTTGTAAGGCTGCACATCCTGCAGGTCCACCACCTTCTCCATCACATACTTGACCGTGACCAGTTGCGAAAGCGTCTGCACCTGCTGCAAAATCACCGGTGTGTTGCCAACTGTTCGCGACGGCGTCAGCCGCGCCAACTGGGGCAGAATCAACCCGAAGGTCACGACCAGCCCGGCAATGATCGCCAGAGTCAAACATATGTTGACCAGCCGCGTCTTAAGCATGGCGCTAATGTAGCCCTCCCATGCCGCTTGGAAAGCCGGAATCCGCAACTTTGCGCTTTGAACTTTCGTCTTTGAAATTAGAGTAAACGCATGAACGTGAATTCCGCCGGGCAATTCCCCGCCACCCGCCTCCGCCGTCTGCGCCAGTCTCCCGCCTTGCGTCGTCTCGTATCGGAAACCCGGCTCTCCGCCGACCAGCTCGTCCTCCCGCTTTTCGTTCGCGCGGGCCGCAAAGTCCGCCGGCCCATCCAGGCCATGCCCGGCGTCTTCCAGCTTTCACCCGATCAGCTCCTCCGCGAAGCCGCCCGCGCCCATGCGCTCGGTGTCCCGGCCGTGCTGCTCTTCGGCATTCCCGGCTTCAAGGACGCCCGCGCTTCCGGCGCTTATGCCGCCAATGGCATTGTCCAGCAGGCGGTCCGCCTCCTGAAAAAAGAATTGCCGGGGCTGCTGGTCATCACCGACGTTTGCCTGTGCGAATATATGTCGCACGGCCACTGCGGCATCATCCGCCGCGATAAACACGGCACCCGCATTCTTAATGATCCCTCGTTGAAACTCCTCGCCCGCGCTGCCGCAAGTCATGCGGAAGCCGGCGCGGACATCGTCGCCCCCAGCGACATGATGGATGGCCGCGTCCGCGCCATCCGCGAAGAGCTGGACCGGCTTGGGTTCGCCGACACGCCCATTCTTTCCTACGCCGCGAAATTCGCCTCCGCCTTTTACGGGCCTTTCCGCGAAGCCGCCGAGTCCGCGCCGCAGTTCGGCGACCGCCGCAGTTACCAGATGGACCCGGCCAATGCCAACGAAGCGCTACGCGAAGTCGCCCTCGACATCCAGGAAGGCTCCGACATGGTCATGGTCAAACCGGCCCTCGCCTACCTGGACATTTTGCATCGCGTCAAAATCGAATTTGGCCTGCCCACCGCGGCGTATGCTGTCAGCGGGGAATATTCCATGATCAAGGCGGCCGCCGCGAAGGGCTGGATTGATGAACGAACGGTCACT
>DATMLG010000208.1:0-5425 GCA_035570675.1 Verrucomicrobiia bacterium
GTCAGCGTCCTGTTCGAGCGCGGCCTGATGAATGATTTGATTGGCTGCGTCCTCAAGATATTTGTGGTCGCCGGTGTAAAGGCTGTAACGGACCAGAAAGACGCCGCCCATGTAAAGGTCGTCCGGCCAGACGGTGCCACCCATCACCTTGGAGCGCCAGAGCGTGCCGTCGGGCAGGCGGTCCTGCCGGTTGATCACCCAATCGGCGGCGCGCGCAACGACGGCCCTTTCATCCCGCGTGGTCCGGCCGGGATGCCGCAGCATGCTTTCAAGCATTGCATTACCCATGGCGCCGCAATTGTCCAGTTTGCCCAGGGTGATGAATTCCTTGAGCTTGGTGCCAAGCGCGAATTTTTCGGCGTCGTTACCGAATTGTTTTTCCAATCGGGCCAGCCAGGCATAGTAACGCGCGCAAATCAGGTTGTGCTGCACCACGAAATTATCCACCGTCCAGTCCCGGGTGACATCGGTCGAGCATTCCATTCCAAAAAGGGCCACGCCCCATGGATAATTCCACATGATGCCCTCGGGCACCCGGGCCGCTTGGGCTTCCTCAATGGATCTGACCTCGGGGTATTCGCCGTCCTGGAGCGATTGAATTTGATGTCGCGCCACGCGATTGAGAACGTCACGAATCTCGGCATCGGTAATGCCGCCCGATGCGGATGGCGGGGCCGCCGGGGCGGGATTCGTCGGGTGTGTGGCACAACCATTGGCCAGCGCCAGCAGCAGCGAGGCCACAGACAAATTCTTGACGGTCGGTTTCATGGGTGATGAACCACAATCTATTAAAGGATTTCCAGCAAAGCTAGGGCGCCTGGACGGTTACTTCGATCGGCGAACGTCTGCCCTGGCCGAATTCGGCCACGTATTTCTTCCAAGCATCGGCACTGGTGATTTTCCCCGCCTTGTCCCAGGCGAAACCAGCCCAGTAATCAACGGAGTTGTCCGGCTCCGTCCGCACGAGCAGCAGATTGTTCGATTTGTCCCCGGTCTGCTTCACCAATTTGGCTGGATCCACCACCGCCGCCACGCCCTGCATGCCCCGGTTGGATTCCATCGGCTCCCAGATGGCCAGCGTGCCATGCGCGGCGTCGAAGTCAGCTTGTTCGTCTTTGACTTTTTTCAGGCCCACCGCCGCGATCAGTGGTTCGCTGGAATTGTCCGGCATGAAAGTGACATGATAGTGGTCCAACTGGCTGCCGGCATCGAGCGCAACCCGGACAGTTTCCGCAACCTTCATCCCGTTCATATCGAAAGGTTCATAATCCAGTTCAAACAGGACGCGTATCGGCCCGTTGGCCAGTTCACGCGAGTTCACAAAATTCTTCGCCACCCAAAGTTTGTCCGCCGCCCACAGGCCGTTGCCGCCATCGCCGCGCGTCGAGCCGGAGGTATAATCATCGCCACCATTGTCGGTCATGTGATGATAAAAGGCGTCGCCCATCATATACCATTCGTTGACGATCAGCTTCGGCGTCAGCTTGGACCAGATGTCGATGGAGCTGCTCGTCAGCGGCTCACCCTTCCAAGTTTCCAATGCTTTGCCAAACGTCCGATGCGCGATCAAATCATTTTCCCACGCGAAATCATCGAACCGCTCGCGGACAAACCGGCCATAGGCTTTGACATCCTGCGGGCGGTGTTGTTGCCTGCTGCCGGATAAAATAGTGAACGACTTGGTTTCGCCGGGCGCAAAGTCGCTTTGGAAAATGACGATGTCCGGCTTGTGTAATTCGTCATAATCCACGTCCACCGCCTGGCAGATTAATTCGTTGCCAGCGGCATCCCGGACATGAATCTTTTCCAGATTGGTTTCTCCCAAAAGCGCAAGTTGCCCGACGGTCAGTTCAATCGTCTGGCTGGCGCGCGGAATTTGAAGCTGGTTGATCGCCTTGATGGTGAGCGACTCCGCCGCCGGGGACAACATTGGCACCGCGGCAAACAACGCGGAAATGAGGATTCTTTTATTGGAAAACATTTGTTGGGCTGCAATAAGATTTAATTGCTCATGGTCCAAGGTCAAGCCCGCATTTACAATCCTCTGCCCCGCGGGTGCCGGAGAAATTTGTACCCGAGCCGCTGACTCCGCCCGCCGTGCGAAATTGTTTTTCCCCGTTATGCGGAAATACGCGGAAATACCCGTGAATACGCGGAACACTTTCAATTCTGTTCCGCATAATGTTCCGCGTATTTCCGCATAAGACCTCGACTTGTTCCGCCTTTTTCCACCTGACCGATAAAAGAGCAGGTGGCGGCATGAGCGCCGGTTACCCGAAACTGATGCGCCCGAAAAAATCTCCTGTCTCGTTAGTCTCATATAGCCTCATTTACCCCCATGTAGCCTCATTTGTTCCACTTTCCCCGCGGCTAAATGGGCCTAAGCAAGCGTTTAGATGGGCCTGTTCATTCTTTGGGACGCCTGACGTCCCTCCGACTGCGGCTCCCGATGCATGATCCCGGCATTCGAGGGTTTGTTCCATATGTCCTTCATAATGTTCCTGTGGCCCCGGTTCTGAACGGGCCACTGTTTTTTATTTTCATCCTGGCACCGGCCCATGGACAAGGAGTGTCCAACCCACGAAAAAAATCTGCGCTGTTCCGCCGGGGGCTGTGTTACGCACTTGACCCTGGCCGAAGAATCAACGCCTAATAAATCCATGACCTTTGCCGGCAAATTGGGGCTGATTGGCGCGTTTTTCCTTGGCCTGATCACCCTGACCGCTTGCGCCGCGCCTCCCAAAGTTGATCCCCTCGCCTGGCCAGCAATCACCTTACAAACCCGCCCCTGGATGTGGTGGTGGTGGCATGGCAGTGCGGTAGATGAAACGAACATCACCCATGAGTTGCAGCGCTTCCGTGACGCCGGGCTGGGTGGCGTCCAAATCACCGCGATATTCGGCGTCAAGGGCGCGGAAGCGCGGGACATTCCCTATCTCACGCCGCGCTGGCTCGCGATGATGGGCCACGCGGTGGACACGGCAAACGGTCTGGGCATGGGCGCGAGCATGACGCTGGGCACCGGCTGGTGCTTCGGCGGCCCGACGGTAAGCGACCAGGATGCAAACGCCAGCGTGGTTGTGAAAACTTATCAGCTTGGGGTTGGTGAAAGGATCCAAGAAAAAATTAAGCGCGACTCGGTGCAAGCACTGGTTGCTTTTTGGCCGGATGGAAAATCAATTGATTTAACAGCTTCAATTACGACCAACGGCGAGGTCTTCTTCTCGCCGCCGGGGAATTGGATTGGCAACGGGACGAATACGACGCCACCAAAGGTTGTCACGATCTATGCCATTTCGCAAAAACCCTCCGGCCAGAAGGTGAAGCGCCCCGCGCCCGGCGACGAAGGCTGGATGTTGAACCCTGCCTATCCGCAGGCCATGCGCGACTGGCTGGGGTGGTTTGACACGGCGCTTGCGAAATATGACGGCCCGAAGCCGCAGGCCCTCTTTCAGGACTCCTACGAATATCGCACCGATTGGTCGCCGGATTTCTTCGCGCAATTTGAGAAATATCGCGGCTATAAATTGCAGGCGGAACTGCCCGCGCTCTTCGGCAAGGAAAACGACGAACATGCCGCGCGCGTGAAATACGATTATCGCCGGACCCTTTCGGACATCATGGTTGAACAATCCGAGCCGGCGTGGATTGACTGGGCACACCAGAACGGTTGCGCGGCGATTTACGAAGCGCATGGCACGCCCGGCAACTGGCTGGATCTTTATGCCCTGGCGGACATTCCCGAAACCGAGATGTTTCACAACGACCGGAGCATTTTGATTTCCAAATTCGCCTCGTCCGCCGCGCATACGCAGGGCCGCGAACTCACCGGCGCGGAAACCGGCACCTGGCTCAAGGAGCACTTCACCGAAACGCTCGGCGATCTGAAGCAACTTGCTGACGACATGTTCCTGGCCGGCGTGAATCACATTTATTATCACGGCGCCTGCTATTCTCCGGATGACGCACCGTGGCCCGGCTGGCTGTTCTACGCCTCCACGGAAATGAACCCGCGCAATTCCATCTGGCGCGACGCGCCCACGCTCAACGAATACATCGCGCGCTGCCAGTCCTTTTTGCAATCCGGCAAACCGGACAACGATGTGCTGCTTTATTGGCCGGTTGCCGATTTCTGGAGCGAGCCGGCGGGACGCGTGCAGCCGATGGGCGTCAGCGAAACAAATTGGTTTACGGACCAGCGCATCGGCAAAACGGCGCATGAACTGTGGGATCGTGGCTACGCCTTCGACTATATCTCCGACCGGCAACTTCTGGCGGCACAAGTAAAGGGAGGCGCAATTCAAATGCCCGGCGGAAACTATAAAGTGATTGTCGTGCCGGAATGCAAATTTATTCCGCTCGAAACCTTCAAACAACTGCTCGTACTGGCGAAGGATGGCGCGACGGTAATATTTCAAAATGAATTGCCTGCGGATGTTTCAGGCTGGCATGACTTGAAAGAACAACAGAAGGAATTCCGGCGGCAAAGGGATAAACTCCAGGACGCCTTCAAAAAATACGTTTCAGGAAAAAACTTTGGCAAAGGCGCAATTCTTTGCGGTGAACTTGATTTGAGCCTGTGGAAAATCCTCCTTCCGCGCGAAACCCTGGCCGATGACGGACTTTCTTTCATTCGCCGTTCATTCGATGGCGGCTGGAATTATTTCATCGTCAACCGGGGCACAAATAATTTTGACGGCTGGATCACCCTAGCGCGCCCCAAAAAATTCACCGCCGTAATTCTGGATCCCGTGACAGGAAGT
This sequence comes from Verrucomicrobiia bacterium, assembly GCA_035570675.1. Lineage (GTDB taxonomy): Bacteria > Verrucomicrobiota > Verrucomicrobiia > Limisphaerales > Pedosphaeraceae > DATMLG01. The sequence continues at coordinate 4,764 of DATMLG010000208.1, forward strand.
TCCGGCATGGCCGCGCAAAATGCAGACAGCCAAATTCGTCTGCAACTTGCCAACGGCGAAGCCTTGATCTTGCGCGCATTTCAAGACGAACAAATTGCCGGGCCGGCCTGGAATTATTGGCAGACCAACGGCCAACCGCTTGAAATCACCGGTCAATGGAAGGTGAAATTTATTCAGGGCGGCCCGACGCTGCCGGCAGATTTTGAAACCACGAAGCCCGCCTCATGGACGACCTTTCCCGACACAAACGCGCAATCGTTTGCCGGTTCTGCGAGCTACTCAATCATGTTCGACGCGCCGTCGGGCAAAAATACAAATTATCTCCTCGACCTGGGCGACGTCCGCCAGAGCGCGCGGGTGCGGGTGAATGGGAAGGATTACGGCACCTTGATCGTGCCCCCGTTCCGGGTGGTGGTGGATAATTTAAAACCGGCCGGCAACACGCTCGAAGTTGAAGTCACCAGTGTATCCGCGAACCGCATTCGTGACCTGGACCGGCGGGGCGTCACCTGGAAAATTTTCAAAGACATCAATATCGTAAATGTCAATTACCGTCCGTTCGACGCCTCCAACTGGCCGCTCACTGATTGTGGCCTGCTCGGCCCGGTGACTTTGACCGCATTGCAACCGCAGGCCAATCTTGCGCACAATTGACCGGTTTC
>DATMLG010000209.1:0-24570 GCA_035570675.1 Verrucomicrobiia bacterium
CTTCAGGGAACGGTCACCAGTTTTGCAATAGATATAGTACTGGGTATTGGGATCGAGCTCGGTGAAGCGCTCGGACAATTCGCCCATCGGGATGAGCGGGGCGCCATTGATGTGAGCAATTTCGTATTCAAACGGTTCACGGACGTCGAGGAGCTTGATGCCAAGCTTCGGATCGTCGAGCGCCTTCTTTGTCTCCTGGACGGACACCTCGTCGGGATTGGCCGCGCGGATCGTCTTGTCCTCCGGTATCCCGCAAAACACCTCATAGTCGATCAGTTCCTTGATGGTGGGATGATCGCCGCAGACGGGGCACTCGGGATCGCGGCGCAATTTCAATTCGCGGAATTTCATGTCGAGCGCATCGAACAGCAGCAGCCGGCCGACGAGCGACGTGCCCTTGCCAATCACCAGCTTGAGAATTTCCGCGCCCTGAATGCAGCCGATGATGCCGGGCAGCACGCCCAGCACGCCGCCTTCCGCGCAACTCGGCACCATGCCCGGCGGCGGCGGCTCGGGATAAAGACAACGATAACACGGCCCGCCCAGGTGCGGTGCAAACACGCTGGCCTGGCCGTCGAAGCGGAATATCGAGCCGTAAACGTTCGGCTTCTTGAGCAGCACGCAGGCGTCGTTGGTAAGATAGCGAGTGGGAAAATTGTCGGTGCCGTCCACCACGATGTCGTATTTCGCGATGATCTCCATTGCGTTCTCGCTGCTCAACCGGGTGTTGTGAATCACCACCTCGCAGGTTGGGTTGATGCTCTTGATGGTGTCGCGGGCGGACTCCGCCTTCGGCCGGCCCACGTCCTCGGTGCCGTGGATGATCTGGCGCTGGAGGTTCGAGAAATCAACCGTGTCAAAATCCACGATGCCGATGCGGCCGACGCCCGCCGCGGCCAGATACATGGCGATGGGCGAACCAAGGCCGCCGGCGCCGATGCACAGCACGCTGGAGCGGCAAATTTTCTTTTGGCCTGCCAGACCGACTTCCGGCAGAATCAGATGGCGCGAGTAGCGCCGGATTTGGTCATTATCGAGTTCCATAATCAAACCGAGTCCACGAGAATAGTTCAGAATTGGAATAAATCAAGCCGGACTGCGCGACGGGGCGGGCGGCCCATTTCTCATTTGAGAAATCCTTGAAAATGGTTAGTATAACGGGCTGTAAGAAAGTTTGGAAATGATGTGATGAAGCAGGACGCATTAAACGGGCTGGCCAGCGCCGGCTGGCCGGTGCTGCTGTTGGACGGGGCAGGAACCATTCTGGCCGCCAATCCCGCCGCCGCCGCCTTGTTCGGTCCCGCCGCGGAATCGGGCGCACCCATCGCCGCAATCTGGCTCGCCGAAAACGACGCGTCGCCTCCCGATTTTCTGGCCCGCGCCGAACGCACCCCGTCCGTCATGCTTCCGGTGAAGTTCCTCGGTGCTGGCGGCGTTCCCGTAACTTATTCGGCCTGTCTTTGCACGACCATTGACAGTCTTGAAAAGCGTTTCGTCCTGCAACTGCTCCCGCCATCGCCCGAGGCGCGCAGCGCGGCAACCGAGGCCGGCCTGGCCCACAAGCAAAAACTCGATTGCGCCCTGCAACTGGCGCGCACGGTTTCGCTCGATTTCAACAACGCCCTCACCAGCATTCTCGGCCACACTTCGCTCGTGCTGAGCAAAATGGAGGCGGGTAATCCCTGGCGCAATTCCCTGGTCGAGGTCGAAAAATCCGCCGCGCGCGCGGCGGAAATCGCGAGCGACCTTGCCGCCTTCAGCCGTCCGGAAAAGGAGGCCAAGGCCCAGCAATCCGGCAATCTGAACCACTTGCTCCAGCGCAACGCCGAGATGTTCCAGTCCACCAAGCTCGACAAGGAGGTGGTGTGGTCCCTGAAATTCGAGCGCAAGCTTTACTCGGCCCGCTTTGATGAGGCCAAGATGCAGCAGGCCCTTGTCAAGATCATGGAGAACGCCATCGAGTCACTCGGGCCGCGCGGCCACCTCACGCTCCAGACCAAGAACATTGATTTGACGCAGCCTACGCAGGACCGCAACGCGCAGCTCGCCGCCGGCGCTTATGTCTGTGCGGAAATCGCCGACGACGGCTGCGGCATCGAGGCGGAGGTGCTGCCGCGGATATTTGAGCCTTTCTTCACCACCAAACGCGGCGGCAAACATCGTGGCCTCGGCCTGGCGTGGGTATACGGCATTGTCACGAATCACGGCGGCGGCGTCGCCGTGTCCAGCCAGCCGGGCTCCGGCACGTCCGTTCGCGTTTACCTGCCCGCCGACAAAAAATTTGTGAAGGACGAGGTCGCCGATACCGCGGACCTGAACGGCACCGGGACCGTCCTCATGGTGGACGACGAGGACCTGCTGCTGACGATGGGAGAGACTGTCCTTTCCGCCTACGGCTACAAGGTGCTGACCGCGAACAGCGGCCAGAAGGCGCTGGATATCATCGAACGCGGCGACCCGATCGACCTCGTCATCACAGACCTGGTCATGCCCAATATGAGCGGTCGCGAGCTGGTGGACCGCGTGCGCCGGCTTTCCCCCGACATCCGCATCCTCAGTTCCAGCGGTTACGTTCGGCCCTCGGAGGAACAGGAGCACGCCGCCTATTTGCAGAAGCCTTTCACCAGCCAGGACCTGCTCCTCAAGGTCAAACAGGCCCTGGCCGCGGAGTGAACCCCGTTGTTGACTGGCGTCCGGAGTTGGGGGTAAATTAAATTGCCTTATGCAAATTGAGAGCCTCAAAATCTTCTGCGACCTCGCCGAAAGCGAAAGTTTCACCAAGGCCGCTCAAATCAACAAGATCACGCAATCCGCTGTCAGCCAACAGATCAGCTCGCTGGAGCGCACCTTCAAATCGCTCCTCATCGAGCGCAGCAAGAAGAAATTCCGCCTCACCCGCGAGGGCCAGGTCCTCTATGATTTCAGCAAGCAGATGATTCAAACTTATGATTCCCTGCACAGCAAGTTGCAGGAAATCAAGGACATCGTCTCCGGCACCATCCGCGTCGCCACCATTTACAGCATCGGCCTCCACGACCTGCCCCCGTACATCAAACGGTTCATGAAGGGCCATCCCACGGTCAATGTCCACGTCGAGTATCGCCGCGCCAACCAGGTCTATGAGGACGTCCTCAGCAACATTGTGGACCTTGGCCTTGTCGCCTATCCGGCCCGCGACAGCAAGCTGGAGACCGTCGCATTGCACAAGGACCCGCTCGTCCTCATCTGCCATCCCGGGCATCCCTTCGCGAAGTCCAAGAGCATCAAGCTCAAGTCGCTCAGCGGGCAGAAGTTCATCGGCTTCGAGCCGGACATCCCCACCCGCAAGGCGCTCGACCGCATTTTGAAGGACAACAGCGTCGAGGTGCAGCACGTCATGGAGTTTGACAACATCGAGACCGTGAAGCGCGCGGTGGAAATTGACGCCGGCGTGTCCATCGTTCCCTCGGGCACCGTCCTCCAGGAAGTCGCCAAGCAGACGCTCGCGCAGGTGCAGCTCGATGACGGCGGTTACTTCCGTCCGCTCGCGGCCATCTACAAGAAAAACAAGGTGCTTTCCCCGGCTGTCAAACTCTTCCTCTCCATCCTCAAGACGGATTAAGAGTAGAAGCGCAAGAGCCCGCAAACGAATCGCGGTAGGGACGCTTTCCACAGCGTCCCTGACTTTTTCCAATTTCTCGGAAGAAAAGTATACGCAGCGTTCGTTTTGGCTTTACGAACTCAAGGTGCGTTCGAATTGGTTTGAGCTGCATCTGCCGGTTTTCGTTCTTGGAACGAAACAGGTTGCTCGCACCAGACTTCATGATACTTGGGACCTCCGAAGTGACTTTTCAATTTCTGCCAATAAAATGTGAGCTTGGCCTTCAGACCAACGTCGCTCGTTAAAGGGAGCGTCATAATGTAGTCAAAAAATTCCCCAGAATCCTTAAAATTTCCAACGTAAAAGGAAATGCCGACCTGTTCTGGACCTTTGCCAGAAACGAGTGGAAAGTTAAAAACCCGACTGGCTCCAGGGCGCAATTCCTCGCCAAGTATGAATAGGTCCATGGATTTCATTCTAAAATGGTTTGTCGCTGCACCTTTTATGACCTTAGGAGCAGCAACAACCGGCCTTTCTATTACGTGAGGATTAAATACAGATCCATTGTCGCTTTCGACCCAAAGCCATAAGGAATGACCGGTAGTATTCTGCAATTCGCGTTTTGCAAATTGTTCTGCATTTGTTGTGGAGAATACATAACTTTTAAAGACAAGTGCGGGACTAGAACCCGAGCCCGCATCCCAAAAAAGCAGACCTGCAACGGCTGCTAGCGTGATAAAAGCCAAGGCAATGTGGTTTCGGCTTTTCATGCGTCAAAAATTAGCGGCAGCAATGATGACCGGTCGGTGTAGTGTGCCGACTGAACCAACTACACACGATTACGGCAGACAATTACTTAAAATTCGCCGGATTGAGCGGTTTCAAATCGCGCGGCACGAAGATTCCGTTCTTGCGGATTAATTCGCCGTCGAACCACACCTCGCCGCCGCCCCATTCCTTCCGCTGAATCAGCACCAGATCCCAATGCACCGCGGAACGGTTCCCGTTGTCGCACGCTTCATAAGCCTGCCCCGGCGTGAAGTGCAGCGAGCCGGTGATTTTTTCATCAAACAAAATGTCGCACATCGGATTCAAGATGTACGGGTTGGTGCCCAGCGAAAATTCGCCCACATACCGCGCCCCGGCGTCGGTATCCAAAATCTCATTCAGCCGCTTGGTGTTATTGGAGGTCGCCTTGATGATTTTCCCGTTCTTGAATTCCAAACTCACGTTCTCAAATTTTGTCCCCGCGTAAAGGGTCGGTGTATTGTAGGTGATGCGGCCGTTGACGGAATCCTTGACCGGGCACGAGAACACTTCGCCGTCGGGAATGTTCCGCAAGCCTTCGCAGGAGATGGCGCCCAGGCCCTTGATGCTGAAGGTCAGGTCCGTGCCCGGGCCTTTGAGGTGGACGCGGTCGGCCTTGTGCATCCGCTTTTGCAGCGGGGCCATCGCGCGGCCCAGCCGGCGGTAATCCATCGTGCAGACGTCGAAGAACAGGTTCTCAAACGCCTCCGTGCTCATGTTCGCGCCCTGCGCCATGCTCGGGCCCGGCCAGCGCAACACCACCCAGCGGGTTTTGTTGACGCGGTAGTCCATGAGTGGCCGGATCGTCCGCGAGTAAAGCGCCATCCGGTCGCCGCCGACGTCGGAGCTTTCGCTGGCGTTGGCGCTCCCGCGCGCGGCGATGTAGGCGTGCATTTTCTTCATGCGGAACAATTCCACATCGCGGACCAGCGCCGCCTGCTGCTTGTCAATCCCCCGGAGAATCTCGCGATTCACGCGTGTGTGGCGGACTTCAATCAGCGGTATCGCGCCCGCGGCGCGCACGGCGCGCATCAGTTCCACGGCGAATTCATCCGGCACGTCCACCATGTCGAGCAACACGCGCTCGCCCTTTTTCAGCTTGGTGGAATGTCCGACGAGTACCTTGGCCAGTTTGGTGCAACGAGGATCAGTCATAATAAGTCCCAGAACTAACCATGAACGCGGGGGCGCCGACAACCAAATTCAGGCCGCCATCAAGCCGCCTTCAGCCCGATGCGCGCATGGCCGACCACCACCGCGCCTTCCTCCACCACCAGGCCGCCGCCCTCCAAATCGCCGAACAACCGGCCCGTGGCCTTGAGCGTGATGGTGCCCTTCGCCAGCAGGTCTGCGGCGAGTTCACCCGCGATTTCCGCCGACCCGACCTTGATTGGCTCGCGCCAGCGGAATTGGTTTGCCGCGGGAATGATCAACCGGCCCGCGGTGAAGCTGCCCTTGATCTCGGCGGTGGTGTGAATCGTCAACGAACCCTCTGCGGTCAGCTTGCCGAGGAACCGGCCCTTGATGATGGCATCGCCCACCACGGCCTCCGTGTTGAAGACGTAGCCGGTCGACTCGAGGGTGAACGAACCCTTGGTCTTGAAGTTTTTGGAGACGGCGTTGGCGATGCGGTAGTCGTTCAGGTCGATGTAACGGCTGCACCGCTTGCACATGGTGGACTGCGCGGTGACCGGCGCCTCCAGCTCCGCGCCGCACTCGAAGCAGGAGATGTGTCTTTTCTCGGGCGCGGGCCCGGGGGCCAGTCGCGCGGGCTTGAGCGCCTCCTGGATGCGGAAATTCCGGCCGCATTTTTTGCAGATGGTCGAGAAGCCGGTGCGCGGTTCGGCCTGGGAATGCCCGCAGTGCGGGCATTCCACCTTGACCTTGTCCTGCTGCGTGCTTGCTGGCATTTAATGCCCGCCGGCGGCCGGGACGATGCGAATCAGCGCACCAGCGGTTTGGGCGCTTCGGGAGATTTCGGCGGTTCACCGGGGCGCGGCACCGGGGCGGTGGGCGCAACCTTGTTCGGGTTGACCTCGGTCTTGCCGACGAACGTGACGCCTTCCTCCACCACCAGTTTGGCCGCGCGAATGTCCCCGAACAGTTCGGCCTTCGTCTTGATCTCGATCTTTTCCTTCGCGCTGATGTTGCCGGTGATTTTCCCGCGCACCACCACAGTCGCTGCATTGATGTTGCCGTTGACGACCGCGCTGTCGCCCAGGTTCAGGACCCCGTCGGTGTTGATTTCACCCTCGAGTTTTCCGTCGAACGCGAGTTCGCCCGAAAACTTGAGGTTGCCTTTGATCTCGACGTCCGAGGCCAGTGTGTTTTTTGAGTTGCTAGGTGTGTTGCTCATACATGTTCTTGTTTGATCCCTTTAAGTTTTCCCTTCAAGGGCGTCAACCATAGTTCCTTACCCAGCGACGCGCGTCAAAAATTTTGTTTGGTTTTTTTCGGCATCCGCTTTTCCCGCTTTCGCAGGGCGCGCTCGTTTTTTTGAATTTCCGAGCGCAACAAATCCTCCGCCGACCACCCCCGCTCCTGCGCCAGTTGCGCCAGCCGGAACAATTCCCGCGCAATCTTCGCCCGGCCGGGCTTTGGCCCGGGGCCTTTCGCCGCGCCCGTCAAACCGGCCTTGCGCGCCTTCTTGACCAGCTTTTCGGCCCGCAACAACGCCGGCAGATGCCTCGGAATGCCGTCCAGCGCCGAGGGCCGCTCGTGCCGCGTCCCCTTTTTCTCGGTCTGCTTGATTTTGTCCCACTGCGCCCAGACCGCGTCCACCGTCCGCGCCTGTGCATCGCCGAAAACATGAGGATGCCGCCGGATCAATTTTTCCACGATGTGCCGCGTGGTTTTCTCAAAATCGAACGCGCCGCGCTCCTTCGCGAGCTGGCAATGGAACACCACCTGGAGCAGCAGGTCGCCGAGTTCCTCCATCATTTCGTGATCGTCGCCGGCGTCGATGGCATCCATCAACTCATACACCTCCTCCACGGCATGCCAGCGGAGGGTTCGATGGTCCTGCTCGCGGTCCCACGGACAGCCCGTCGGCGACCGCAGCCGCCCCATGACGCGGAGCAGGTCAACGATGGCGGGATTCTTCGGCATTTTTCCTTTGTTAGTACGCGAATGGCTTTCGGCCTGCAAGCCCTGCGCGCGCTGAACGTTTCACTTGCACTGTGAAATGTTCAGACGCATGGTAATTGCCGATGAAAGGCGTGGTAAATCTTGTTTGTATCAGTTGTGACTGGGCGATCTGTTTTCAAATCGGCCTTCTGATAACGGGAACGGTTGGATGCCAAAGTGGAGAGACACGTATTACCGGACACCCAAGCGAGTCAGACAAGGTTTGCGTAGTTATTTATGGTCGTGCGACCGGTGCGATAGTCGTCTTTTCGAACGGTTCGTACTTTTGGGAGGAGTTTGCGAACTCACAGCGGAATTCACCACGAGCAATTCATACTGGCTGGCTCGGAAGCGAACTGCTGGCGTCTTTGCAGCAATCAGTCATTGCAAATCCCCAATGGCTCCCAAATGAGGAAAGAGTTCCTACGTATATTTTCGAACCTGACGACTCCCAAAAAGCGTACCCTGATTGCGTCCGTGAATTGGTGGCGTTTGTACAATCAACGCCCGCCCCGCCGCACCTCACGGCGGCGCAGATTCGTGAGAAAATATTGGGAACTTGGTTTGTAGAAATACCGGCCGATGGTCCCCGGAAAACCGTCACTGTGCGTTTTGATCGGGATGGTAGCTTTCATGCCTCTTCGAGAGGTATTGGCGAAGTTGTTGAGAGCCGAAAAACCGACCAACAGGACAATTTGATCTATGAAGCGACTTGGCAGGCCAGGAATGGAGGTTTTGTCGTTACGCAGACCAATTCATTGCCCCGTTCCAACCTCTTTATGTTCGGAATAGACCTTATGGATGACCACGAGATTATTTGCAGCCACATGAGCGTCGGCGGACGAACTGTTTTCAAACGATGATGACCAAGACGATGCTAAACTGAATGACCTAAAGCCCGCGGAACACAGCTGGTAATCTGGTCGATTCACAAAATCACCAAATCGTCCCGGTGCACCAGTTCTTCCTTGGGCAGCTTGTGACTGCGGACGGCGGCGGAATCGAAACGCGCAATGCCCCGGGCAAATTCCTGTCCGTCACGCCCGCAAATTCGCAGCACATCGCCCGCCACAAATTCTCCTTCGCACCGCGTGACTCCCGGCGGCAGCAGGCTGCGGCCTTTTTCCACCAGGGCCGTCCGTGCGCCGTCATCCACGAACAGTGTGCCCTTCACATGATGGAAGAATGCGATCCAGCGTTTCCGCCCGCGCAAGCCGCCGGTTTGCGGGATAAATATCGTTCCTTCGTCCGCGCCGGCCATGATGCGCGCCAGCGCCGTTTTCTTGCGGCCTGATGCAATCACCAGCGGGATGCCCGAGCGCACGACGATTTTCGCCGCCTGGATTTTTGACGCCATGCCGCCCACGGCGGTTTCGCTGTCCGTGCCCCCGGCGAGTCCTTCGAGCCGTGCGTCAATTTTTTCAATGACCGGAATGGTATGGGCGTCCGGCTTGCCAAAATTCTCGATCACCCCGTCCACCGTCGTCAGGATGACCAGCAAATCCGCCGGCAACAGCGACGCCACCAGCGCGGAGAGCCGGTCGTTGTCGCCGAATTTCAGTTCCGTGGACGAGACGGCATCGTTCTCGTTGATGATGGGCACGACGCCGTGCTTGAGCAGCGTGACCAGGGTGTTGCGCGCGTTAAGATGGCGCTCGTGGTCCTGCAAATCCTCATGCGTGAGCAGCACCTGGGCGGTGTGCAGCTGGTGCGCGGCGAAAAATTTCTCATAAGCTGTCATGAGCCGCGACTGCCCGACCGCCGCGCAGGCCTGCAATTGCGCGAGCTGCCGCGGGCGACTCTTGTAACCCAGCGCGCCCATGCCCGCTCCCACCGCGCCGGAGGTGACCAGCACGATTTCGCGCCCTGCCCGGCGTTGTTCCGCGATTTGCGCCGTCAGTTGCTCCATCTGGGCAAAGTCCGGCTGCTTGCTGGCGTCCGTCAACACGCCGGTACCCAGCTTCACCACCAGACATTTTGCCTTCCGCAACAACTCGGTTCGCATCACGCAGTCGTAGCAAATGGGGGCGGGCATGTCGAGAAAGCGTTCGCCGGCGGCAAGATTCGACATGGCCGGAAATTCCTGTCCTGAACCGGGTCATAACATTTTTTCATCTGCGCGGATGGTGGCGCGGACGCCGTGAAAACCCGTTCATTTTGAAAAAACTTTGGAAGCCGCGGTGAAACCGGTTTCATTTTCGCGCGCGGACTTCGTGCGGAATGCATTCACGCGAAATTTTTTGGTGCAAATTGCAATCTGATATTTCCACATCCGGGTGTCTGTTGGTTCGTTTGCCGCATTTTTCTTCACCAAAGCCGCGAAGAAATGTCTGGCACAAATTATGCACACCCATCGCCAACATTAAACCGTCGGAGAAAAATGGCGTGTTCATTTTTTCACCGTTCATGTTTCGGCGCCGGGGCGGATTCAGTGGATGAATCATCGCACGCACCCGGGAAGACACGCCGCGTTCGCTGACCCGCCAAAGCCATCCCATGAAAACCAAGCAACTTACAGGCCTTTGCGCCCTCGTCTCAGCTTCCATGCTGACCAGTCATGTCATCGCCCAGACCACCGCGAATGTCCGCGGCCCGGTTCCCTCACCAAGCCCCTTAAATACCGACATCGAACCCATCGGTGGCATCAGCAACAATGTGGCCAACCCCCTCTGGGGCAGCGCCGAAACGGACCTGTTGCGCCTCGCGCCGGTGGGCTATGCCGATGGCATTGATGCTCCCGCCCTGCCCAACGACCTGAGCGCCCGCGCCATCAGCGACATCATTAACAATCAAGCGGACCCGGCCGATCCGTCCCAGGACATTCAGACGGTGGATCAAAACAGTTTGTCCGACTTTGGCTACAGCTTCGGCCAATTCATGGATCACGATATGGATTTGACTCTCGATAATGGCGTGTCCGACCCGATTTTGGTGCCATTGGGCGACCCCATCGGCGGCACGAACGACACGCCGCTCTATTTCGACCGGGTCACGCCCGATCCCCTGACCGGCCTGAGCCGCGCCAATCCCGCGCAGGACATCAATGCCATCAGCTCCTATTTCGATCTGTCGCAAATATATGGTTCCGATGTGCCGACAGACGATGCCTTGCGGACTTTTGCCGGCGGCCTGATGAAAACCAGTCCCGGCGGCTTGCCGCCCCTGTGCAACAGCAACTATTTCACGCCGGCACAATTGGCCGTCATCAATGCCTATGAGGGCGGCATGGCCGACGCCGGGCCGTTGCCGGAATCCAGCATGTTTGTCACTGGCGACACCCGCGGCAACGAAAATCTGGAACTGACAGTCCTGCAGGCTCTCTTTCTCGACAACCATAATCGGATTGCCGGCCAGCTTGCGCAGGCGAACCCGACCTGGACGGACGAGCAGCTTTTTCAGAAGGCGCGGCGGCTGAACATCGCCGAATATCAAAGCGTCATTTACAACGAATGGATCCCCGCAGTGCTCGGCCAACGCGCCGTGCCGGCCTATACCGGATATAAACCGGGGGTCAATGCCGCCGTGGACACTGAATTCTCAACGGTGGCCTTCCGCTTCGGGCACAGCCTGCTGAGCGGCGGCGCCGAGCGCCAGGGCAATAACGGCCTGGAAGTGGCGGACACCGTGTCGCTGGCGGTGGATTTCTTTGATCCCATGTTGCTCAACGGCCAGGGCCAGCCGCAGGGGATTGATCCTGTCACCGGCCTGGCCACCACGAGCATCGGCGCCATCTTGAAGGCCAATGCCGACGGCAACGCCCAGGCCATGGACGTTGAAGTAATCAACGAAGTGCGGGACCTTTTGTTCAATGAAGTGATCCCCGGCGTGGGCGGCGGCCAGGACCTCATCGCCCTGGACACCCAGCGCGGCCGTGACATGGGCATCCCCGATTACAACACCCTCCGCGTCAGTTTGGGATTGCCCGCCATCAGCCGGTTCTCCCAGATTACGCGCAATGTCCGGGTCCAGCAGGAACTCGCGGCGGCGTATCCCGGCGGCGTCAACACCATCGACGCTTTTGAAGGCGGCCTGGCGGAGGACCACGTTCCCGGCTCCGATGTGGGCCCGCTCTTTCAAAAAATCATGGCGGATCAATTCACACGGCTCCGTGACGGCGACCGGTTCTTCTATCTGAACGAGGGCTTCACGCCGCAGGAAATGCAGATATTCGGGCAAGGCAATACGCTGGCAAAAATCATCATGAACAATACCGAGATCACCAACCTGCAGGACGACGTCATCATCTTTCAGGCTTCCATCAGCGGGACGGTGTCCGTCGGGAGTAACGGGAGGTCGGGCGGCCCGAACAGCGGCGCTTCCGGGATCACGGTCGAGCTGGAGGACACTGTGGGAGACATTCTGGCCACGACCCAAACCGACCAGCGGGGCGGGTACAGCTTCGACCAGTTGAGCGGGCCCTCCGGCAATCCGGAAATTGCACCCGGCGTCAGCGCCACTGGCTATTATCAAATCGTTGTGGCCGTGCCTCACGGAATGAAACAGGCCAGCCCAAATCCTGCCCCAATCTTGATCAGCCGGGGCGACACGGACGTGAACGGCGTCAATTTCGTGCTGGCCTCGCCTCAGACCAGGCCCTCGGGCGGTCCCAGTTGGCAATAGATGACGGGCAGTATCAGGTTTTGGAGCCGGCTCCTTAAGGGGACGGCTTCGCGCCTTTAACTTTGAACTTTGAAATTGAGGCGGTGCGGTGGCATAGTCCGTGAATGCGCGATGCCTCAATCAATTTTCTTAGAAAGCTGGTCAACACCCCCAGCCCCACCGGCCACGAATCCCGCGGACAGCGCGTCTGGCTGGATTACGTCAAACAATTCGCCGACACCACGTTCTCGGACGCGTATGGCAATTGCGTGGCCGTTCTCAACAAGGGCGGTTCGCCGCGGCTGATGCTCGCCGCGCACGCCGATGAAATCGCCATGTCGGTCAATTACATTGACGCGGATGGATATATCTATGTGCGCAAAATGGGCGGGATTGACGCGGCCATCACCAAGGCGCAGCGCGTCACGATTCACACGCGCACCGGCCCGGTCCGCGGCGTGGTCGGGAATGTCGCGCCGCATCTCTCGCGGGCGGATGGCGAGTCCAAGGTGCCGAAAATCCAGGACTTGTTCATCGACATCGGCGTCAGCAGCACGAAGGACGCGGAAAAGCTGGTGCGCGTGGGCGACCCCATCACGCTCGTGGATGAATTTGAACTGTTGCGCAACGACCTAGCGATCGGGCGCGCGTTCGACAACCGCATCGGCACGTTCGCCGTGGCGGAGACGGCGCGGCTGTTGAGCGGCGGGAAGTCGAAGTTGCGCGCGGAAGTGTGCGTAGTCTCAAACATCCAGGAGGAGGTTGGTTTGCTGGGCGCGCGGCAGATTGCGTATTCTCTCAAGCCGGACGTCGCGCTGGTGGTGGACGTGACGCACGCGACGGATTATCCGACGGTGAGCAAGGCGCAGCACGGTGACGTGAAGGTGGGCCGCGGCCCGGCGATCACGCACGGCGGTTGCAATCATCCGGAGGTGGTGAAGCGGCTGGAGGAGCTGGCGAAGGCGAAGAAGATTCCGTTGCAGCACGAGGCGATGTCCAACTCGAGCGGGACGGACGCGGACGTAATCTTCTGGACGCGCGGGGGGATTGCGAGCGCGTTGATCAGCCTGCCGAACCGTTACATGCATTCGCCGGTGGAAATTGTGAGCTTGAAGGACCTGGAGAAGATTCCGGAATTGATGGCGGCCTTTGCGCTTTCGCTGAAGGCCGGCCATGAATTCAAAGTAAAAATTTAAGAGGCATGGGCGCCGGCCGCGCGCCACAATTACTTGTGGCCCAGTTCCTTCAACTTGTCCTGCCAATACTGTGAGCGATCGGTGGCGGGGTTAGGCCATCCAGGCGCGAGGCCTCGCTTGATTCGGCGCGATTCGGCAATTGGCGAACTTTCGTATGCGTCTGAGGGAGCACATCTGGTTACTGCTCCACGGCACGATAGAATTGCTGACTGTTCGTCGGCGAATTGTAATCAATGTAGATGTAAGGGTTTGAAGGTAAAGTCACATTGGTCAGTGTCGTCCAATTGGTGGTAGAGAGGTTTGAGATGGCTTGAATGAGATAATTTGAGCCGATTTGCCCGTTATTTAGAATGACCCCGGCAAACATTTTGATGTTCACACTAAATGATGGGATCGGGTCAATGGCGATACCTTGCGGACCATTCAACCCGGTAGCAAAGGTGCTTTGTGTTCTTCCGTCCGGAGTGATTTTTACGATTGTATTGCCTGATGAACACGTTACATACAGATTGCCCGCGCTGTCAAAAGCCATGCCAACCGGACCATCCAACCCCGTGGCAAAGGTGCTTTGCAACTGGTTCGTCGTGAATTTATAGATGTTGCCGTTGGGTTGGTTGACCGACACATAAACATTGCCCGCACTGTCAACGGCCAGACCGGTGATATTCAACCCGTAGGCAAAGTTGGTCTGCGTTCCGTTCGTCGCATATTCAAGAATGGAATTGCCGCCGTCAAACGTCGAAAACAGATCCCCTGCGCTGTCAAAGCCGATGCCATAAGATCCTGATTCCTCACTGATAAAGTTGAGCTGTGTCCCGTTTGGCGCGATTTCAAATATGCCGTTGTTAAAGCCGCCATCCCCCACATACAGATTTCCTGAGCTGTCAAAGGCCAGTCCAACCGGATCCTCCAAGTTAGAGACGGGAAACGTGTGGCTCACACCATCCGGGGTGTATTTGTATATGGCGCCCTGCAAATAATCCGGAGTCGCCGAAACAAACAAATTCCCCGCGCTGTCAAAGGCCAGGGCGAGCGGTTGCGTCAACCCGGAGGCAAAAGTGCTCCGCGTTCCGTTCGTCGTGTATTCATAGATGTTGCCGCTGCCAGTATCCGCCACATAAATGTTTTGAGCGGCGGCCTGATGGATGCCGGCGAGAAACGACAGTGTGAGGAATAGGCTTTGAATTTGTGTTTTCATGACAGTTTTTTATAATTTTGGAATTTCATTGCTCACTAAGTCGGTAAAATCTTTGTGTCGCATTAGGCGCGAAATTGGTCACGGTAATCACCGAGCCGTTACCGTTGACGTTGGTCAGGGTCTGCCAGCTTGGGCTGGAGAGGGAATTGACATAACTCACTGTGTAACTTCCGCCCAATTCGGTTTGAATTGAAATCGTAAAATTTCCATTGGCTGCGCTCGGCGCAAAGAAGATTGGCGCGGGCTGAATCCAAAAGCCGCCTTGGATGGAAAACCGCGCACTGCCCGGCACGGCGGCGAGCGGCTGAGCGATGGTGCTGCCCAATTGAAAACGCGCGCTGCTGCTGAACGTCGTTCCGCCTCCCGCGATGACGTCGCGGGCGATAGTGAAACGGCTGCTGCTTTGGGCGAAAGCGGTGCTTGAAATCAGCATGAGAAGAAAAAGAGTTTTCATGGCTGCTCTAATTTATTTCTGCGCGGATGTTTTGACCATCTGTTCCAGGTCGGCCAGCCGTTTCTCGAAAGATTCATTTTGTGATTTGAGTTTCTGAATCTCCACGTCCTTTTCCTTCAATTTTTCGTTCAAGCCTTGAATCGCCGCAAGCGCCACACCGCCTTCGTCGACAGTGGTGATATGCTTGTCATCTGGGCCAACATTGAAGGCAGCGTAAAAATCCTGCGCCATCGGGCCAATATGGCGTGTTTCTATGGCCTGTTTGTAGTTCCAACTGGAAATCGGCAGATTAGCTACGCGCTCCAAAATCGCCCGCCCATCAATAGGCATGAATTTCTCCTTCAAGTTCTTATCGCTGGATTGGGCTACAGTGCCATAGATAGTGCCGTCAACGGTGAGGTCGCCGTAGTTATGTTCATGCAGAACGGTTATACCGTCATTTACGACAATATCTGCAGTCCCGGAAATGGAAGATACATCAGAAAGTCCGTTATTGTTCATTTCGATATTGCCTTGCATAAAAAGTTGATTTTTGTTCAACAACGCAATCCCTCCGCCGGCGGGAAGGATTGCCATCTCTGTCGTGCCATCAGAGAAAGCCAGATTGTTGCCGCTCAATCCGATAGTCCATGGCCCAATCACATTTGAGTTTGTTCCACTTACACCATTCGTTCCATTTATTCCCGGTGGTCCTTGCGGACCAGTTGCACCCGTTGCACCCGTTGCACCCGCTGCGCCCGTCAGACCTTGCGGGCCTTGAGGCCCGATTGCTCCTGTGTCCCCTTTCACTCCTTGACCGCCTTGCGATCCTTGTGAGCCCGCTGGGCCAGTCGCGCCTGTTGCGCCTGTCAAACCTTGTGGGCCTTGCGAACCTGTTGCGCCAGTAGCGCCAGTCAATCCTTGTGGGCCTTGTGGACCAGTCGCGCCCGTTGCGCCTGTCAAACCTTGCGGACCTTGAGGACCAGCAGATGTCATCGCGTAAAGCGCATACGGCACTGGAGCAATTGACACGCGCGGGGAAAGAGTCTGGGCGACGCCATTTGAGACTGTGATGTCCAGCCAACGGGCGCTGCCATTGAACGCACCCGGCCCAAAATCCAGATTCACGGTGAAAAGGCCGTTGGACAATGTGGGGCTGGTCGTGATGGAACTGCCAATCTGATTGCCGCCGCTGGAGGAGTCAAATAATTTGAAAATCATCGTGTACGTCCCGTTGGCGTTTGTGCCGGTGTCGTGGAGCTGGCCCTGGTAGGTGAAGGCCGTCGTGCCCTGGGCGTGCAACAGCGGCGCCGCTAGCCAGAAGGCCAGGGCAATGAATATATTTTGGAGTCGGGTTTTCATGGGGTTGTTCAACAGGCCTTTACCTCGTTCACATTTTGGCATGTTTGATATTAGGGCTACGAATAATGTGCAAAGTCAATGGCTTTGCCATCCGTAGATTTACGGCGTAAAGCCGCCATGCTGTCTCAGCCATACGCAGAGCATCGCTCCGCGCTCCTGGAAACCCGCGGAAATCATTTGTGACCGAGTTCCTTCAGCTTGTCCTGCCAATACTGTGAGCGATCGGTGGCGGGAGTGCCGGCGTGGAGCAGGGGATTGTAGCCGCTTTTCAAGAGAATCAGATTGAGCAGCGAATCCCAGGCGGTTGGGGAATTGACCCTGAGATAAACTTCGTTCGTCATGTGCGGCGTCAAGGTCTCGTTCATGTTCGGATTTTTCAGGCTCCGAAAATATCCCGTGCCCAGTGTTAAATTCAGGGTGTCGATGCCCGTGAACTGGTAGGGGGCGGAGGTGTGGCCATTGGAATCGGTCGTGGTGCCGGACTGGCGGATTTGTTTTTCCGCGAGGCGAAGATTCAGGCGGCCGTTGGTGTCCTCGATGACGCTGATTTGCGCGATGTTGACGCGCAGCAGGCGGAGGTGGACTTTTTGCGACCAAAGCGCGTCGCGGTCGTACTCGGCGTGAAGTTCCGGCATGTCGAGCAGCGGCGATCCGCCGAATTCGGGGCGGTTGTAAATCACCAATCCCTCCACCGTCAGTCGCGGATTGAGCAGGCCGACATTGACGGAACTGATTTTCACCTCCAGCCCGGTGCTTTGCGCGAGCTTATACTCGAAAATTTCCTTCGCGATGGTGTCAAGCAGCAGGATGCCGGCGATCAGCAGCACCAACAGCAGGATGAGGAGGCGAAACGCCCAGCGGAACAGCGTTTTCATACAGGTCTTTTATCGGAGCGGAAAAAAGTCTCGCCCTCACCCCAACCCTCTCCCCCAGGAGAGGGAGGTTGTCCATCGCAATCTGTGAATATTACGGTGGTACTGTATATTTCCGTGTTCGAACAAAGGTGGGTTTTCAAACTCAACCTCGTTTACAGTTCGATGTCCTCCGGCTGGACGGAGAGGCATTCGTCCTGGTCTTCCCAGACGGCGGCGGGATAGAACTCTAAAAACTTCGGCATGATGTCGCGGCCCGCGAGGCCAAGCAGGCGTTCCGCTTCGTCAGCGGCGTTGTCGTAGGCCTGATCGTAATTGCCCGAGCCGCGGCGTTGGCGGTCGTCCCAATGCGCTACGGCATGGATGGGTCCGTAGCGGACGGCCCAGGCGTCGAGTTCCGTGCGCAAGGCTTCGGGGACTTCCTCGAATGGCACGAGCACTTCGTTGCAATGCTGGCAGATGAGGCCGGATTCGCGGACATCGCGGGTGAGGAGCGGCAGCACCGGCGCGCGGCAGCAGGGGGCTTCCGAGTAGGCCTGGGGCGGGGTGGCGAGGCGTTTGAGCCAGACCTGGCGCTCGTGGGCAAGTTGCGCGGCGAGCCGGTACGCGCCGAGCAACGGGTGCGACAGCCGCCAGGCGCGCCCCTCCAACTGGCCGAGCGTTTGCGCCAGCCAGCGCGCAAGCGTGAGGTCGTCGAAATCCCGAAACACCAGGCTGTATTCCTTCCACAACTGGTCGAGACGGGAATCTGGATTGAATGCCATCGGGCAAAGCTTGTGCTTGAACCGGCGATTTGTCTAGTCGGGATCGCCGTCATTCGCGGTCGCGGGCTTGCGCCGGAGCGGACGTTGGCGTAAGAGTATCGGAATTGCAGGCCACCAGACCGTCATGTACAAAATAATTGGAGCGGACCACGTTGAATACGGCCCGGTGACCGCCGGGCAGCTTGGCGAATGGATTGCCCAGGGCCGGGCCAACGCGGCGAGCCTAGTGTGGGCCGAGGGCGCCGCGGAATGGAAACCGCTCGCGGCCATCCCGGAATTCACCGCGGCGCTGGGCTCCGCCGTCACGACGCCGCAAATCATCCGCCCGAATGTCGCGCGCCGTCCGCAGGTGAACAGCATGGCGATTGCGGGGCTGGTGCTGGGAATTCTTTCCGTCCCGTTGTTCTCGTGTTTGTTCATCTTTTCCATCCTTGGGCTGATTTTTTCCTGCATGGGACTGTCGCAAATCAAAAAAAGCGCCGGGCAGGAAACCGGCCGGGGCCTGGCGATTGCCGGCATCGTGCTGTCTTCCTTGGGATTGCTGATGGGCCTCGGGTTGTTCCTGCTGATTGGCGTGCTGTCGTTGGTGGGCAATAATGGCAACTGACCGGCGCACATGAATGCAAAAACCACCACCGCCCGCGTCCCGTTTCCAGCGTGGCCGGGAGTCATCAGCCTGACGGCGGCGCTGGGTTGCGCGGCGGTGTTGTTTTTATTCAATCCCTCGCAATACCCGTTTTATCCAAGGTGCCTGTTTCACCAATGGACGGGCTGGAACTGCCCCGGCTGCGGCTCATTGCGCGCGATGCATCAACTGCTGCACGGCCACGTCATGATGGCGCTTCGCTGCAATGTGCTGTTGATTTTGTCGCTGCCGTTCGTGGCGGTTTATGGCGCGCGGCAATTTTTCCGCTGGCGCGCGGGTTTGCTGATGTCGTTTCCCGCCGTGAAACCGCGCGGCATTCTGTTATTTGTGGGCGTGCTCGTGGTTTTTACCATCGTCAGAAATATTCCCGTCACGCCGTTCATTTATCTCTCGCCGCCGTGAGTTTAAAAAAGCGAACTTGCTGGCGGGGCGATTGATGGCATCATTCTTTGCGGGGTAGAAAAGCAATATGTACAAAATCATCGGGGCAGACCACCAGGAATACGGGCCGTCAAACGCGGAGGAATTGCGGCAATGGGTCCGGGAGGGGCGCGCGGACGGACGGTCCATGGTCCGGGCTGAGGGGACCACGGAATGGAAACCGCTCGCGTCGTTTCCCGAGCTGGCGTCGGCGCTGCCGGAAAGTCCCCTGGCCGGCCAACGGCCGCCGCCATTGTTTCCACAGCCGGGTCCGGTTACCCCCCAGGTTTTTGCCGCGCAATCCTTGGCCGCCGAACCGGACTTGCAGATCGGCCTTTGCCTGCGCCGGGGCTGGGATTTGTTGAAGAGCAATTTTGGCCTGCTTTTTTTCGCCACTATTTCCGTGTCCCTGATTCAAGTGTTTCTGGGGCGCATACCGTATGTGGGCGTGCTGTCGGTGTTGTTCACCGGGGTTTTCCAGGGCGGCATTTACCTCCTCTTTCTCAAGCGCCTGCGCGGCCAGCCGGCGGGACTGGGCGACGCCTGGTCCGGCTTCGGCGAACACTTTGTGCAACTGCTGATTGCCGGGATTTTGATGGTGGTGTTGACGGGCCTGGGTCTTTGTTTCTGCGCCGTGCCGGGGATATACCTGTCCATCGCGTGGATGTTTTCGGTGCCGCTGATCGTGGACAAGGAGCTTCAGTTTTGGGACGCGATGGAACTGAGCCGCAAGGTGGTGACGAAACGCTGGTTTCAAATGTTGCTGCTGATGATGGCAGCCTTCCTGCCGCTGATTCTCTTCTCCGCTTGTTTCAGAATCATGATACTCAAGTATGCCTTTGATTTGTATTCGACCGGCCAGTTCGACCCCTCGCTGTTCTCAAAGGATCAAGCCGCCGCCTCCGTCCAGATGGATCACCTCAATCAACTGATGACCGCCAAATTTTTTGTGTGGCAGGTGATCGAGCAGATTATTCTGGTGATCATCCAGCCGTTTGCGCGGGCGGTGCTGGTTCAAGCCTATGAAATTCTCTTTAACCCTCGGACCACGCCGACCGCTTGACAGGCAGACCGCCTGGGGCTGTCTCACGGCGAATTTGCTGGGCGTTCCGGGGCTTGGTTCGCTGGCCGCCGGCCGGCGCGTCGGCTACGGCCAGATGATTCTCAGTCTGACCGGCCTGGCCCTCACGAGCGCCTTCGGCGTCCGCTTCATCATTTGGTACGCCGCCCATTCGACGGAAGTCAACCAGGTTGGCGATGACGGCATGGCGCATTTCGGCGAGCTTTGGATTCACCTCCGGTGGGCGTTGCTGGGCATCGGGGTGTTTGTGACCGCATGGCTCTGGGCGCTGGCCAGCAGCCTCAGCATTCTCGCACAGGCGAAGTCCACCGTGCCCAAACCCGTTCCGCCGCTCATCAAACCGTGAACCCGAACATTCCCAACGACGCGCAAGCGCTTTTCAAGAAACATTTCGGGCATTCGCATGCGCATGCCGTCCAGGCGCCGGGCCGGCTGGAACTGTTGGGCAATCACACAGATTACAACAACGGCCTCGTGCTTTCGCTGGCAATTGACAAATACATCCAGATCGCCGTGGCGCCGCGCAGCGACGGGAAGATTGAGCTGATTTCATCGGCATTCCCCGGCGCGGAAATTTTCTGGCTGGACAAGATTGCGAAGAACCCGGGCGCGCCGTGGGCGGATTATGTGAAGGGCGTCCTCGAACAACTGCGCAAACGCGGCGTGCATTTCAGCGGGTTCAACGCGGCCATTCACGGCACCATTCCGCCGGGCGCGGGGATGAGCAGTTCCGCGGCGCTGGAAGTCGCCACCGCGCTGGCCGTCCGCCAGCTTTTTCCTTTCATGCTCACTGAGAACGGCCTGGGCGCGCCGCCGAAACGCGATTCCCGGGACCGTCTGCCACCGCTCACGAGCGCGGAGCGTCTGCCGCTCGCCCGGATTTGCCGCGCGGCGGAAAATGAGTACGTGGGCGTCCGCTCAGGTTTGCTCGACCAGATTTCGTGCCTGTTCGGGCGGGCATGGCAGGTGATGGAGATTGATTTCCAGTCGCTCGCAGTGGAACTCGCGCCGATGGCCGGCGAGGCGGTTGTGGTGTGCGATTCCGGGGTGAAACATTCGCTGGTCGCGGGCGCCTACAACGAATTGCGCGAACAATGCGAAGGCGCGGCGAAGGCCCTCGGCGTGGCTTCGCTGCGCGCCGGGGACCCAAGACGGCTGGCGGCGGACAAAGCCAAACTGACCCCGCGCCAGTTTGAATGCGCGTATCACGTCGTCGGCGAAATTCAGCGCGTCATCCAGGGCATCCGCGCGTTGCGCGAGGATGATCATCGGCTGTTTGGCGAATACATGTTTCAAAGCCACGAAAGCTCGCGTGATTTTTTGAAGAACAGCGCGCCGGAACTGGACGTGCTGGTGGAACTGGCGCGCGCGCATCCGGGCTGCCTGGGGGCGCGGCTGACGGGCGGGGGATTTGGCGGGGCGACCATCAATCTCGTGGCGCATCATCAGGCGGAAGATTTCATGAGCGTCATCGCGCGCAAATACCACGCCAGGACCGGCCAGGAAATTAAACCGACGGTCTGCCAGATTGTGGACGGCGCGAGTTGATGGGAACGGATTAAGATTAGGATTATGATTAAGAATAAGAGGGCAACAGAGAAGCTGAAACGATGTCCCTGGGCGAGAAATGAATTGTCCATCCGTTACCACGACGAGGAGTGGGGCGTGCCGGTGCATGACGACCGCGTGTGGTTTGAGTTTTTGATTCTGGAGGGCGCGCAAGCGGGGCTGAGCTGGGACATCATCCTCCGCAAACGCGAACGCTATCGCAAGGTGCTGGCGGATTTCGATCCGGCGAAGGTGGCGCGGTTCGGCGCGCGGGAGACGCGGCTGCTGCTGGCGGACCCGGGCATCGTGCGCAACCGGTTGAAAATCGCCGCGACCATCCTGAACGCCAAGGCATTTCTCGCAGTGCAGAAGGAGTTCGGCAGTTTCGACAAATATATCTGGCAGTTCACGGGCGGCAAACCCCGGATGAACCGGCTGCGCTCGTTGAAGCAACTGGCCGCGCGCACGGCGGAATCCGACGCGATGAGCAAGGACCTGCAGCGGCGCGGGTTCAAGTTCGTGGGCTCGACGATTTGTTATGCGATGATGCAGGCGACGGGGATGGTGAACGACCATCTGGTGACGTGCTTCCGCCATCGCGCGGTGTCGCGTTAGAGGCCCCGCAAAGAACGGTCAGCATTTGCCAAAAAGGGTGTGGCATCCGGCCCGGCGGATGCCGAGGTTACATCCAGAGCGCGGAGAATTGCATTGAGACGGCTCAACGCACGTCCACGTGGAAAGGATTTCATGGATGCAAAAGAGCGAAGTCAGACGCCGGCAAGGGAACAGAATCAATCCGATGAAACCGGCGCACCGAATGCCGTGCAGACAAGGCCGCCGATGCCTGGTGTGATGCCGCAGTCGATGCCATGGAGGCCGCCGTCCACGATGCCAAGACATGACACCGAAATCCGGGATTGGGGGATTAACGAATAGGTTTCTTTCGATGCCGTCTTTTTGAACGATTTACATCTTCCGGTTCGAAACCGCGCCTTTCTGTCAGGTGGGGACGTTCCAACTTGCGACAGGCGCAGGGCGCAATTGCAAGTTTGAAACTGCATCAATTTTTTCGGCTAGGTTTGCCCATAAAAGGCGGCTAATCTGGCCACCAGTCATGAAACAATTTCTTGCGCGCCTGGGGGTCGGCCTGCTCCTGCTGCAATCCGCTTTTTCCGCCGACTTCACGCTTTGGTATCAACAGCCGGCGGCCGATGGGATGAACGAGGCGCTGCCCATCGGGAACGGCCGGATGGGCGGGCTAATTTTTGGCGGGACAGAGCGTGAGCGCATCAATGTGAACGAAGACAGCCTGTGGACGGGCGACGAAAATCTCTCCGGCAATGACGGACAAATGGGCGCGTATCAGCTTTTGGGCAGCATATTTGTCAACCTGCCCGGGCATGAAACGAATTCCAATTATCGCCGGGATCTCAACTTGAATGAAGCGACGGCGCAGGTGAGCTATGAATCGGGCGGCGTGAAGTTTGCGCGCGAGTATTTTTGCAGTCATCCCGCCGGGGTGCTGGTCGCGGAATTTACGGCGGATCAACCGGGCGCATACACGGGCAGCATTGAACTGGCCGACGGGCACGACGCCCAGGTGGTCGCGGACGGGAATCGCATGACGGTATCCGGCGCGCTGAACAACGGGTTGAGATACGAGTGGCAGTTGCTGGCGCTGCATGACGGAGGCTCGCTGCAGACCAACGGGGCGACGTTGGAATTCACGAACTGCAACCGCCTCACGCTGCTCGTGGCGGCGGGCACGGATTACAAGATGGATTACACGGCGCATTATCGCGGGGAAGATCCGCATGCGCGGGTGACCGGGCAGTTGGACACGGCGGCGCGGAAAAATTTTGCCGCGCTCAAGGCGGAGCATGTCCGGGATTTTCAGGCGCTGTTCAACCGCGTGGCGGTGGATTTCGGCAAATCGTCCGATGAGCAGACGGCGCTGCCCACGGACCGGCGCAAAATTGCCGCCGCCGAAACGGTTGACCCGGAACTGGAGCAACTGCTCTTTCAATACGGCCGTTACCTGCTGATTTCCTGCTCGCGGCCCGGCGGTCTGCCCGCGAATTTGCAGGGGCTGTGGAACGACCGCAACAACCCGGCGTGGCACAGCGATTATCACGCGAACATCAACATTGAGATGAATTACTGGCCGGCGGAGGTCGCGAATCTGCCCGAATGCCACGTGCCGTTTTTTGATTTGATGCAAAGCCAGCTTCCCGCGTGGCGCAAGGCCGTGGCGGCATCGCCGGAATGGAAAACGTCGTCGGGCGCGATGACCTCGCGCGGCTTCGCCATCCGCACGTCGCACAACATCATGGGCGGGATGGGCTGGAAGTGGGACAAGACGGCGAACGCCTGGTACTGCCAGCATCTGTGGGAGCATTACGCGTTCGGCGGGGACAAGGAATATTTGCGAACCGTCGCCTATCCCATCATGAAGGAGACGTGCGAATTTTGGGAGGACCATTTGAAGACACTGCCGGACGGCCGGCTCGTCGTGCCGGACGGCTGGTCGCCGGAACATGGCCCGGACGAGGACGGCGTGAGCTACAACCAGGAAATTGTCCTGGATTTGTTCGACAACTACATCCAGGCCGGCGCCGCGCTGGGCCCGGACGTGGACGTGGTGTATCGGCAGAAAATCGCCGCGATGCGCGACCGGCTGGTGATGCCGGGCATCGGGAGCTGGGGGCAATTGCTGGAGTGGATGACCGAAAAGAAGGGCGCGGATGCCGTCGCGAAAAGCCCGGAACTGGACACGCCGGACGATCATCACCGGCACACGTCGCATTTGTTCGGGGTTTATCCGGGCAACGAGATCAGCATTGCCGGCACGCCGGAACTGGCGGCGGCGGCAAAGGTGTCGCTCGACGCGCGCGGCATCTTCGCCGACATCGACGTGCGGGAATGGTCGTTCGCCTGC
>DATMLG010000210.1:0-3221 GCA_035570675.1 Verrucomicrobiia bacterium
CGCCTCGGCGCGCAAGATCGAGGAAGGCGGCTCGCTCACCATCATCGCCACCGCCCTGGTTGATACCGGTTCCCGCATGGATGAATTGATTTTCCAGGAGTTCAAAGGCACTGGCAACATGGAATTGATCTTGGACCGCAAGTTGTCCGACCGCCGGTTGTTCCCAGCCATTGACATCCCCAAGAGCGGCACGCGCAAGGAAGAGAAGTTGTTTCCGCCCAAACAAATCGAGGCCATCCGCAAGCTGCGGCGCACGATGGTGGACTTGAACCCGGTCGAGGCGATGGAGACGCTGCTCGCGGCGTTGAAGAAGCACAAGACCAACGACGAGTTGCTGGCCAAGCTGGCGACCTGACGCCCGGCGTGAACCGCGGCGGCGCGGAACCGGAATGAAAGGGAAGGCCAGATCACCGCATTCGCGCGCGGCGCGTCCGCCGCTGGAGCGGATGCTGCGCATTCACCAGGCGATCCAGGCCGGCAACCATCCCAACGCCACCAAGCTGGCGCAGGAAATGGAGGTCAGCGCCAAGTCCATCCACCGCGATCTTGAGTTCATGCGGGACCGGCTGGATCTGCCGCTGGAATACGACGCGGCCCACGGCGGTTATCATTATACGGAGGCCGTCAGTGCGTTTCCCACGCTGCAAATCACGGAGGGCGAATTGTTCGCGCTGCTGGTGGCGGAAAAGGCGCTGCAACAATATCGCGGCACGAATTTCGAGAAACCGCTGCTGAGCGCGTTCAAGAAGATGTCGGCATCGCTGCCGGACACCATTTCACTGAACCTGGCAGACTGGGAGCAGTCGATTTCATTCCGGACGCGCGCGGAGCCGGTGGTGAACCTGGAGATTTTTGATGCGCTGGGCAAGGCCACGGCGCAGCGGCAGCAACTGGAACTCACGTATCGCAAGGCCGGCCAAAGAGAACCGGAGTTGCGCGTGGTGGATCCGTATCACCTGGCGAACATCAACGGCGAATGGTTTATGTTCGCGTTCGATCATTTGCGCCAGGATGTGCGGACGTTTGTGCCCGCGCGCATCAAGGCCATGCGGCCGACCGGAAAGACCTTTGCGCGGCCGCAGAAGTTTTCACTGGAGAAACGGCTGCGAGACAGCTTCGGCGTTTATTCCGCGCAGGGCGAATTTCAGGTGGTGATCCGGTTCGCAGAAACGGTGGCGGATTACATCCGGGAAAAGAAGTGGCACGATTCTCAGGAAATGATTGAGTTGAAGGATGGCGGGGTGGAATTGCGATTGAAGCTGTCGAGCCTGCCGGAGATTGAAAGATGGGTGCTGGGTTGGGGCGGGAACGCGGTGGTGGTGAAGCCGGCGGAACTGGCGGAGATGGTGAAGAAGGCTGCGCGGAAAATACTGGATTCATAATGGCGCTGTCGCAATTCGGTTAGTGCAGTAGCGCTGAGACATTGTTTTGACAAGGAATGCTGGAGCCGGTAATGGTTTTTCAAAACATGAATTCCAACCGCCATGGAATTGTGAGGGTGTTTCTGCTGGTTTTGGCCGCGTTGAGTTTTGTTGTTTTCTCCGGTTGCTCCAAAAACAAGGAGGGAGGCAATTTCACATCGGTTTCGAAAGACGATCAGGCTATGAATGACGCCATAGCAAAGGCCAAGGCAACTTCAGGCGAGTTCATCAAGGCGTTTCATGAACAGAATGGAGAAAACTCGGACTTTTATGTCAAAAAGCCTTATCCCACCCCGTCGGGCGGCCACGAACATATGTGGATTGAGGTTTCGGGGGAGACCAACGGTATTCTGACGGGGAGAATCGCCAATGACGCTGAGTACACCCGCGAGGTCAAGTTTGGGCAGGAAGTGAGCCTCAAGATTGAGGAGATCAGCGACTGGAAATATCAGCGAGGGAAGAAGCTTGTGGGCGGTTATACCATCAGATATTTTCTCGATAAAATGTCACCAAAAGAGCGCGAGACGCATTTGAAGGAAAACAATTTGGAGCTTTGATTGTCAAGTGTCGGTGCGATGTGGCCAATCGCACCTTAAGTTAATTTGAACTTAGGGCATTGGCTGAGGAATTTCAGCGGGTTCTGATAAATCAATTTGTCGATGGCTTCAGCGGAGTGGCCGCGCTTCTGCATTTCCAGCGCGGTTTTGGGAACGGCGAGGGGATCGCTGACGCCCCAGTCGCAGGCGCAATTGAGCCAGACGCGTTCGTTGCCGCAGGTTTCCACCATGTCCACGGCGCGGGCGGGGGAGCACTTTGATTCCGGATAAAGCGTCATGCCGGCCCACATGCCGACATCGAGCACGAGGTGGACGGTGTGTTCCTCAACGTGATCAATGATGACGCGTTCGGGACGGATGCGGCGGTCGCCCTTGATGAGGTCCACAATCAGGCGGGTGCCCTTGAGCTTGTCTTCGAGGTGCGGTGTGTGGACGAGGATGAGTTGCTGGTGGCAGGCGGCCAGGTCCACGTGCTTTTCGAGCACCCTGAGTTCGTTGCGGCTGTTTTTGTTGAGGCCGATTTCGCCGATGCCGAGGACGTTGGGGCGATCAAGAAATTGGGGGATGATGGCGAGGACGTCGTCGGCGAGTTTGAGGTCCTCGGATTCCTTGGGATTGATGCAGAGCCAGGAGAAATGCGGCAGGCCAAATCTGGCGGCGCGCTTGGGCTCGTGCTCGGTGAGCTGGCAGAAATAATCGTGAAAGCCGTGAACGGAACTGCGGTCAAAGCCCGCCCAGAACGCCGGTTCGCAGACGGCGCGGCAGCCGGCCAGCGACATGGCGAGATAATCATCCGTGGTCCGGCTGACCATGTGGGCGTGGGGCTCGATATAACGCATGAAATAGTTGAGTGTTGAAAGTTGAGAGTTGAGGGTCAAGACTTCGCGCCCAGCAGTGATTTCCGAAGTCCGCTTAACATGCGGCTCTGTTTTTCAGCCCCGGCGTAGAGAAGCGCATATTTTGATTCCTCAAGGTAGCCCCGCCGCCTGGAAATTGTCGCTTGTGAAACGACTTCGAAAACAGAACCGGCTGCAATTTCCACGAACCTCGCGAAATCAGTTCGTGACGAACGTGAGCTTCCTTCTGCAATGTTTGAGGATATGGAAACGGCGGCGCGGCGCATCTGATTTGTTAAACCAAAGCGTTCCCCGTCCGGGAACGGGCGTGTGAGCTTATAAACCAAGTCCGCAAACGCAATGGCATCCTGCCAGACCCCCAGTTTTTCAAAGTTAAACATGGTGTC
>DATMLG010000211.1:0-11481 GCA_035570675.1 Verrucomicrobiia bacterium
GCGGTGCGGGGATTGGCGGCGTCGAATTTCCGGTCAACGATGCGGTTGAAGGACATGGCGCAGGTGCGGGCGCAAACCATCGCCGCGAGGATCAACCAGAAAATGCGCCAGCCGGGCCAGCCGTGGGTGTCACGCGCGGCGACGGCCATGGAAGCGAGCGCGAACGGCAGCGCGAAAACGGTGTGCGACAGTTTGACGAAGCCGGCCCATTTGCTGACGGTCGTGAACATTTTCAATTATCGGCCCGGTGGGAAGAGAGGAGAACACCGATGGAAACGCGCCTCCTCTCCCCGGCCCTCTCCTCCACTTCGCAGAGGCGAGGGAGAAGAACAGGCCGGCGGACGGGTTTCGAGACAGTTTCGCCAGCTCGCTCCTGGCTGTGCTGACCGTTTTCATTAGGAAACGCAGTCACTCCCGCTCCTCCTGCCAGCGGGGCAACAGTTGCTGCGGAACACCGAGATGGTCCAGGACGCGGGCGACGACGGTGTCCACGACCTGCTCGATGGTTTTGGGATGGGTGTAGAAACTTGGGTTGGCGGGAATGAGCAACGCGCCGGCCTGGATGAGCAGTTCAAAATTTTTCACATGCACGAGGCTCAAAGGCGTTTCGCGCGGAACGAGAATGAGCTGCTTGCGTTCCTTGAGCATGACATCGGCGGCGCGCAGAAGCAAATCCGCCGCGTAACCGTGCGCGATGCGGCCGAGGGTGCCCATGCTGCACGGGATGACGACCATGGCGTCGAAGGGATTAGAACCGCTCGCGAAAGGGGCGTTCATGGATTTGAGGCTGTGGGATTTGACGCCATCGGGAATGCGCAGGCCGCCGGGGAGTTCCTCTTTGATGACGCTTTGGGCGTACTGGCTGAGGACGAGATGGACTTCATGCGCGCGGGGGTCGAGATTGTCGAGCAGGCGCTGGGCGTAAAGGGAGCCGCTGGCGCCGGTGATGGCGACGAGTATTCTCAAGGGCGGGCCTTTTTCATCAGTTTTGCGTCCATGACCATGATGCGGCGGGGCCAGGCTTCCGGCAAGTCCGATTGGTCCTGAAGGCAAGTCCAAAGTCCAAAGGCGCTGGCGCACTGCCACCAAGCCCAAAGGTGCAAGCCCACCGCTAATAACCCAACATGGGTGAATTTTGGCCGCCAGGTCCAACCGGCACAGGCACATTCTGTGTAAGCGCGAGGAAAATCAATTATTTGCACATATTAGCTTAAGTTTTTTTTGCCAATGCCGATAACCGAGTGGGTATTGGTGTCAGATTTAAAAAGGCAGCTTTTATGAGTGCTATAAGCAGCGTATCAAATTCCGCGGATGCGGGTTACGCCACGCGACTGGAGCAGATGTCCGTCTACGAGCGCAGCCCCTTCAATATCGGCCCGGCAGTTCAAAGCGTCGGTTCCGACAGCAGCTCCCAACCGGTCACTTTCATTGGTGGAGGCAGCATTGCTTCTTTCGCCCCGCCCGACCCTCTGGCTGCGTTGTCCGGCCATTTGCTGACGTATCTTCCCGATGGCAATACATCCCCGCCAAGCAGCGTCAGTTCGGATGGGTTGGACACCACGGCTTGAGGGTCCTTCCGGACGGGCAATGGGGACAGGGTGCAGTTAAAAGTGCGTGAGGCGCGGCATCTTTGTAGCGGCCGGGCAAACCAAGATTTAAACTCCGTCAGGAGTGGCATATTCCATAAAAATTGGCCACAGGCGACGAATTGGCGACCAGAGTATTCCGCTCCTAACGGAGCTTCGGAGGGTAATTTTAAGGGGTGTTTCTACAAAGATTCCGCCCCTGACGGGGCTGTGGAAACCCATGAGATCAATCACTTTTGATCGTACCCTGAGTAATGGAAATACGTACGGTTGCACAAAAAACCTAAAGTTTTACCGCCGGGGTGCCGATATACCAAGGCGGTGATTAACAGATAGATTTTATGAGTTCATTGAGCAGCGTATCGAATTCCGGGAACGCAGGTTACGCGACGCAACTGGCGCAGACATCCGCCTTTGAGGGGAGCCTCTACAATCTCGGGACGGCGATTCAAAACGGGAACATGACGGGCGCGGGTTCGATTCTGACCGCATTGATTGCAGCCAATCCGCAATACGCCACCAGTTCGAGCACATCCGGCACGAGTGCTTCCAGCAGTTCCACGCAGTCGCAGGATCCGCTGAACCAGGATTTTCAGAACCTTGCCAGCGCCATTTCGAGCAATCAGCCGGACGCCGCCAAAACCGCGTGGAACCAGCTCAAGACCGACCTGGCCAAGGCGGGCATCAACAATATCACCAGCCCCACCAATCTCGCCGCTCAAGCGGTGGCGCAGAACAAGGTGACGATGGAGCAATCCATCCTGAGCGCTCTTTTCAGCGGCAGTTCCAATTCCGACAGCAGCAGTTCCTCGCTGGTTTCGCTCCTTGGCGGAACTAGTGACAGCAGTTCGAGCAGCCCCGACCTGGCCACGCTCCTGGGTCAAAGCAGTGACAGCAGCAGTAATTCTTCTGCGACCGATTCGGTCAATGCCGCGCTGAGCAACTGGCTGACGTATCAGGCGGACGGCACGGCTTCCAATCCAGCCATCACCGATCCCACGGCGAACGGGTTGAATACGGTGGCGTAAGAGCCTGTCTGAAAATACCGAAGGGATTTGTTTTCAGGCAAAAAGCTGGACGGCAACGCGCGAGGAAGGAGAATATCCCTCGTGGATCTTCGACTGAGAAGCAACGAAGCCAGATGGCCTTTTGCCAAAAAACCCGCCGCAGGACCCCTTGGAATTTTCAGACAGGCTCTTAAGGCCGAGTAACGCGATAAAAGGCCGCGCTCCCGCCGGCGGAATTGTCAACATTCGTAGTAGTGTACGCTTTGGACGTGGCCGGTATCCCCGTTGCCACCGTCGTCCACGAGAGCGGAGGCGTCAACGAACTCGTCTTCTGCACCGTATAACTCGGAGTCGTCAGCGACATCTCCGGCGGTGGCGAATTCCAGACGAGGGTGACGGCAGAGGGTCCGCTCCGGTAAACGTTCTGGATTTGTAATGGTTCGACGCTGGCGTAACTGACGCCGTCGTACCAGGTGCGGCAGATATTGCCGACGAGATTGGTCGTGCCGGTCTGATATGGCCAGTCGCCCACCAGCACGCTGGCTGTCAAATTGTTTGCGACCACAACCCGGCCGACATAAGCCTGGTAAAGATAATTGGTGGGGGTGCTGTTGTTGGTCAGTATCAAAGCAGCATCCTGGGTCCAGGGCTGGACCTGCTCGCATTTTTCCGACCGATACACCTGAAGATTGTTCACATTGAGGCCTGCCTGAATTCTCCAGTCAGCGTTGGTTGCCGCCGCCCCCCAGAAATTAACCCACAAATCGTAAGTACCGGGCCCAGGCAGAGTCACCTGGGTCATGAGATTCGTTGCATGTTCGGCGACCGAATTCGCGGAACTGATGATGGTGCCCCCATTACCGACACCCGTCTGTGAATGCCATTGGTTGGCTGCAGGGCTCAAAACCAGTGGCGAGCCATTGGTCAAAAACGTATTATTGGTGGTGGCATCCACGTAGTGCATTTGCCCGACCACCTGGGCGCGGTGTTCCACGATGCCCAGGACCGTCCCGTCCACGCTTTGTGCTGAGTTGTAAGTTCCCCGGAACCAAAGCAACGCCGAATCATTATCGTCCCACAATGGCATGATGGGGCGCAGGTTGTCGCAAGACGAATTTTGCGTAAGGGGCGACCAGGCAAAACTCGCCCCGTGGTTGGTGGTGACGCCCCTCCAAATTTCATGATTGGCCGAATATTGCTGATTGGTGTCGAAGACACCGGGCTGGACCGCGCGGGGATCAAATTTTGTGGAAATATAGATGGTGTTCGGATCGTTCTTGTTCAAACATCCCAGCCCAACATAGTCGCCTTCGCTGACATAGAGCTTGTACCCGGCCTGGCACAAATACGTGGGGGTCCAATTGGTGCCGTCGAAGCGGCAAAAGAAGAAGGCGTGATCCGGATTGATGCTGCTGTCTTCGCCAGACGTGGTCACGTCATTGTTGATTCTGGCCGCAATGATGCACTCGATGGTGCCGTCGGGATACCGGCACAGGTCATCGTTCCAGGTCCGGTAATTGGTCTGGCCCGGCGGCATCACCGTGCCCGTCTTGAACACGGGCGTGAAATTCTGCGGCTCGGGACATGATTGGTCGTAAATATTGGCATCCATCACGTTCCCAAATGAATTAAAGCTCATGCCGTTGCTGATGTAACCGTGATACATGCTCACGGAGAAGTCGCGGGGATGATATTCGGTGCAGATAAAATCAATACGATTCGTGCCATTGCCCCAGTATTTGAAATATCCGTTGACATAACCAACGTTGTTGTTGGTGGTCAGCTCTCCGCCCCACACCCACGAGTTGGTAATCCCCAATTGGGTTGAGATGATGGCATTCGGGCTTTTGTTGTTGCCACGGGAGTAGTCGTAGGTTCTGCCCTCCGCCGACATCAACCAGGGATTGGAATAGGTGCTGTTAAAGTTGTCACCACCAGGCACCATGGCGGCCCAGTTGTTGGTCCCTTCCGGACCCCAGACGCCGGCGGCCGGATCATACGTACGGTAGAGCGTCACCATGTCAGAATTGTGCCCGGTGTACATGGCCAGATAGTGGCCATTGGGATAGGTCAACAGCGCGGGCGCGTTGTGGTCATCGCCGCCGCCGTCAGAGGTGAAGTGGGAATGGAGCAGCGAGCGCGGGCCCGCGCCACCCGGCACATCCCAAATCGTTACGTTAATATTTCCATCGCGAGGCAAACCGCCTAGGCCCGCCGCATTTTCAACGCAACCGACCACCAGTTTGTTCCCGGCAGGATCAACCACAGCCCGCTCATCGGAAAACCACGTCCAGATGCCATTGTCGTCAAACTGGACCGAGTTGCCGTTGATCATGTCTCCGGTCTGACTTCGAGCGGGAGCTGCCAGGAGTAATACGGCCAAGCCCGCCAGGAGAATCAACCACGGAAGTTCAGATGACCGACAAGCGAATATTCTGTACTCGGGATTTCCCATTTGCTTTCTTGCCCAGGAGCCGCGTGGGTTTTTCCAGTTAATTTCCACCTGTTCCGCGGGATTGCAAGTCGTTCCGCATGGATTATACTCCAGAATAGCGGTCGCCTCGCTGCGATTTGCGCCTTTTTAGACGCTTTTCCAACCCGCCCGCAGAGCCTGCTTTTTATTTGCACCCGCATCAGCAGCTCTTCTTCTTCGACCGATTCGGTCAATGCCGCGCTGAGCAACTGGATGACGTATCAGGCGGATGGCACGGCTTCCACACCGGCCATCACTGATCCCACGGCGGACGGGTTGAATACGGTGGCGTGAACTGGCAATAGTCGCAAAGAAGGCAAGGTAAGGCGGAGCGAACACCAGTGTGTCAATAGTGAGGACTGACACTTATTCGGTATGTTATGCCGAGCGTAACTTGTCAGCGCAGGGCCATTAGAGCCATTTACCCTGGCATTCCTCCGGATTGAGGAACGTGTTCGGATGTCGGTGCGGCGGCGGCGGGTGCCTGCACGTTGCCTTGCTTAAGCACCTCAACAAAGTTCACCACCGGAAGCGAAAGCGGGCCGTGAAGTGAGCGGGCTGTGATATTTAACACCATCTCACGTGCGGCTCCATATAGTATTCCCAGACCATTAACCCGGACGAGGGTTTCTTTGTCTCCTCCCGGAAAATCGGCAATCAGTTCGAATAATCCTACGACTTGGAGTTCAACATCGTAAAGAAAAGGTGCTGATGCATCTGTGCTTTTTTGGGTAAAAAATATTTCTAAATGCCACTGGTTCTGCTTGCCGGGTTCGGGGACAGCAACAATATTCTGGTCGAATAAAATCTTCCCGGTTGCCGCGCCTCCCACATTGGCGCGGATGTTAACAAGCGGGAAATAATGCGATTTAAGCTGCAGCGCTGAAAAGGGGGTCATCGGATATAAAATGGTCTGACCTGTACGAGTTGCCGTCGGAAAGTCGAATTCTAAAAGTGCTGTCGTCAGTCTGACCAACAGGAGGGCGGACGCTCAGTTGCCGAGGGTGTTCAGCAACGGGGCCAATTGCGTCTGTGATTTCAAATTGGGGAACAAATTGGGGAAGCGAAACAATCGTTGCTCCCCACATAATTCTGACCGGGGTCGGAAAACACTTGCTCCGAATCCGTTCATCGTAAATCGGTTCTTGAACGGCCCCATTTTCCCAACGCTTCACACTGGCCTCGCCTGCGCCGATGTAATCGGCAAATTTGCTCTGGCTCATGTTGAACGCTTTACGTAATGCAACAATTTCGGCTCCAGTCAGGAGACCGTGGCGGCGGCGATATTCATCAGCCGTGACAAGGCAAAGGTTGTCGGCTTGAAAATCCGTCATGGTAACCCATCCGCAGTGATCACAAACCATGGCAGGGGCAACCACGGAAAAGCATTCCTCACGAAACACCTGAGGAATGGCCTGCAATTTCTCAGTGAATTTTTCGTTGTTACAGCTAAGGCAATACATGGCTACTTTCTTTTTTTCGGTTGGTCCGGGTGACAATCAATATAATGATAAAACCACTCATCTTGACGGTTTTTCGTCAAGATGAATTTAATGTACATCCTTTTTCCCATTCGCGCACTATCCCAAGCGAACGGCCACAACTCCTTGCCCCCAATTGCAGGTTCATCATGCGAACTTGGCATTGGCGGATGTTGCCCCACATAACATTTCTCCGGTCTGGCAACATAAATCTCCTCAAG
This sequence comes from Verrucomicrobiia bacterium, assembly GCA_035570675.1. GTDB lineage: Bacteria > Verrucomicrobiota > Verrucomicrobiia > Limisphaerales > Pedosphaeraceae > DATMLG01. The sequence goes on from DATMLG010000211.1 coordinate 6,769, forward strand.
GAACACTGGCAGGAGGCTCCACAATTCCTCAACTGAGCCCAAAGCCAAAGCTTCCCGGTCGCCAGCCACATGCCTCATTGTGCCAAACCCACGCCTGCCGGCCCGTAAAGCTTCGAGGGCACATTTTACCTTGGCACACAACTCTGTCGGGTGTGGTCGCTCTCGCATGTCCTATATGTCTCACGTTTGGTATCATATGATACCATAACGGAGGTTGCAATTAAAATCTTAAGCCATTTTGTGATTCATTTTGTGGCCGGTCATATTCTACCGCGGAAGCCGATTATGCAAGTTCAATCTAAAAATCAATATATGGTGCTTTATAATACCATTAAACACAACATCTTGCGCTATAATCAACAAATCCTGATAAAATGATTAATAAAAAATGTTCCACATAGTTCCACAAGTCAAATGAGTTCCACTTTTCTATTGCAACCACCCCAATCTGCATGTTATTTATTGGCTAATGTCAGTGCAAAACTCATTGATGGAACTCAAGGGTAAGGATCTAGCCCTACTGAACATCCTGCAAAACGACATTAATCTTAGTCGTGCCAGGGTCAGTGGGTTTCAAGCCTCACTGCGCCTTGTTGAGGCGGATCCGTCATCCTCACAACTCAAAGCAAAGCTCTCAGACAGAATTCAAAAGGAATACGCCAATATTCGCAAGCTTGAACAACAGGTCATCGAATGTGAGGGCAGGGTTTCTGCGTTCGATGAGACCATCAAAATGCTCGAGAAGGGCAACAGCGAGTCCGATTTGCGCCCTGATAGCCAAATGGACAAAGTTCGCAAGTTGATCCGCGACTTCGGAAAGCCCATGGCCTTGACGGATATCCTCAAAGCCTTGGGAGTTGAGGGGAATGACAGCAAGAGGAATTCGTTGCGGGGTTCGCTCTCCGGATATGCACGCGATCGGCGTGTTTTTACTAAAGAGGAGGCTCCAGACACTTTCGGATTGTTGGAATTCAACCAGCCCAACAAAACTCCTGCAGAAAAGCCACCCAACCCATGAACGATTCAAGCTGGAATAAAAACAACCGGTCTGCGAAACCGGCGGCTCTTATTTTTCTCACGCTCGTTGTGCTTCCGTGGGACTCGTTGGTTCCCGAAATAGTGGGCTCAACTTAACTTACCCTCCCCCTTTAACGACTAGAAAATGCCACGCATATTGAGGATGTCAAATGGACGATGAAGAAAATTCACAGGAGAAGATAGACCTTCCAGAAAAGACGGCTAGCCGCGAAACCAGTCAGATACCGCCGACAGAAGCCGAAAGAACAGAACAACCAGACCAATCCCAACCGGAATTGGAAGAAGATACATTAGAAAAAACTCCCACGGGTTTTTGGGCGAAGCATCCCGTTTTGCTCCGGTTTTTAAAGACGCTCGGCGAAGTGTTCGGGATTGCTGTTTCCCTGATATGGGCTGTGGCGTTGTGGGATTCATATCGGCCAAAGATTACGGTAACTCCGGGGCCAAACTTCGATCCCAAAGACCCGTTTTCCACTGTGTTTATAATTGAGAATCAAGGAGCCCTGCCTATCCGAAACGTGTCTTTCGATTCCACCTGGACGTATGCCGATGATGAAAATCAGACGAGAAATGTGCAAATTGGCTTGATGAAAATTCCAGAACTGAAACCGCTTGAGCAACATGCGATGCTTAACCTCAGTCCACCGAAAAATACCGATACGAACAAACCTGCAAACGGAGACGAACAGTTGCACGCGATTGAGGTTACCCCAATGCCAATAGCGCATCATTCTCTTATGCTCTGGTATGATGTCACGTATTATCCCCAGTTTTTCAGTAAAAAAACGACGACGCTCTATTTTTATGGCACATGGGACTGTCAAACCAACTTTCAGTGGTTGCCGACTGGAAGCGGAGATTTTCGATTCCAAGGTGTTGATGTCGACCTTTTGAAAAGGGCGCTTGAACTTCAAAAGAGCATTGAGAAAAATCGCGATGCCATGCTGGCAGAAAAGGCAAAAGCTGGAACCAATTCCAGCCCCAAAACCATCCCCGCTTCCCCGATAAATGCCGCTGGACACGCTCACAACCCTTAGTATACGGCAGAAATTAGCATAAAGTAAAGTCTGAAATAACCTCTTATATGTCAACGGTTTAATCATCGAATTTTATCTGTTTGGACGAACGGCCGCGCAAAGACGTTCATTTCAAATTAAGGCTCTACGGCGCGTTGGAAGAATTTGACAAATCGTCCGGCTGGAATATAGTCTTCGGCGTCGGTGATGGTGGGCAGGAGGAAGCCCCAGGAAAGTGAGCTGTAAGCGGTGAGCCGTGAGCAGCGAACGCGCGCGCTGTCGGCATGCCGGCGTGGGCGGGTTCTTTGACAATCTAAAATTAGTCCAAAGCCCAATGTCCAAAGGCCAAAGTTGGGTTTTGCCGAATCATTCGTCGCAAGTGGTTGATTTCCCGCATCTCTGAGTGCGGAATTGCGCACGGACGGCGGGCAGTCCTTCCGGACGGGGTGCTAGCGCACGGCCACCAGGGCGCGGGCGCGTCCGCCGTCGCTGGGAGCTATGGCGGGACATGGGCGCATGGACTCTGAATTCTGGAATTCGAGGTGCGAGACGAGTCGTTCTCTGGCAAAACGCGGGTCAAAATTCAGTGGCGACTCGCGTAAACTCGGATAAACCCGCGTAAACCCGCCTATCGTGGTTCGGGAGCGGTCATCGCAGGTGCAGGTTGCACCTCCCATCGATCACCCTGCCTCGGGAAAGGCGGTCCTTCCGGACGGGCACCAAGTCCAAGGTCCAAAGCCCAAAGCCCAAGGTCCGGAGCGAGGACGGGGAGGAGTCAGGGCTCACCGGGAGGTTCTCCCTACCATTTCGAGCGGCGGGCACGGAGTGCCGCGCCCTACCTTCGGACCGCTTCGTACCGGCTGGTACCGCTTGGTACCGCCTGGGACCGGATAAAAATTTTTGCAGGCAAAGCCTGCACCCAATATTTCGGAAGGGGAATCAGTCCAAAGCCCAAAGTCCAATGTCCCAAGCTGGCAGAGGCCCGGAATCCGGCGGCGGCTACCGGTTGGGGCTTTACGGTCTCGGGGACGCGCACGAGAAGGAGGACGAGGACGACTTATGCGGTCGGAGATTGGATTATGCGGGAGGAAAGGTCAGAGACTCGTCACCTCGTCTCCTACGAGGTCGAGGGGCGAATCGGGCGATAAAGGACGATAAAGGCGGATAATATTTTTTGTTGTTTGAAATGAGGCGCGGGGCATGGGGCGGGTCAATTAAAAGTTAAAAATGCAAAATTCAAAATTCGGAAGAAATGGACGCAAGTGGTTGATTTCCCGCTTCCGGAGCAGTTGAGCGGAAGGCGAGGACGCAAGGACCGGGCAGGCATTTAAAAAATATGAAGAAATCGGGCGGAATATCAGCAAAACTGCTTGTGTCGGCACGGGGGTTTTGGACTAATCAGGCTGTGACTCGTCGCCCCACAGTTTATGCGCTCCTGCTGGTTGTACTGGCGGGTTGCTCAACGATGCCCACGGAGCCGCCGGACGAGGTGACGGTGGATTCCCCGAAGGACACGGTGGTGGTGGTGGCGCCCCGAATGGCCACGGCGACCAATCACGTTCCGAACCACGTTTCAGCACCGGAACCGGAACCGGCCACGGTGGTGTCGCTGACGCCAGCCCCCATGCCGGCCACGACGAATGCGCATGCGCCGTTGCCGACGGCAGCGTCGGTGGTCGCCTTGACGAACAAGTCTGATTTAAGCGACGGCTGGGTGCCGCTGGAGCGCTGGAGCGAGTTGAACGGTTTCGGGGCGTTGCAGCGCACGGCGACGGATGATTTTCCGAGCTACGAGTTTGCGTCGAGCAAGGGCACGATGTGGGTGAAGGTGGGCAGCCAGCTTGCCTACTGGAACGGGCTGGAGTACCGGCTGGGTTTTGCGCCGGAGTTGATCGGGGGGCATCCGTATGTGCACGCACTGGATGTGCGGAAGAATTTCGCGCCGTTGATGGCGGAGCCGATCCGTTTCAAGCCGGGCACGGTGCTGGTGATTGACCCGGGGCACGGGGGCACGGACGTGGGGGCGTCGAGCATTTTTGACGGGCATTATGAGAAGGAGTACACGCTGGATTGCGCGCGGCGGCTGGAGGCGGTGCTGGCGGGCCATGGCTGGACGGTGTGGTTGACGCGGACGAACGACGTGAACGTGCCGCTGGCCAGCCGGGTGGCGTTCGCGGAGGAGCACAAGGCGGACCTGTTCCTGAGTTTGCATTTCAACTCGGCCTCGCCGGACCGGCAACAGGCGGGGCTGGAAACGTATTGCCTGACGCCGGCGGGGATGCCCTCGAGCCTGACGCGCGGTTACCGGGATGATTTGTCGCTGGTTTATCCGAACAACCGGTTTGACGCGGAAAACCTGCAATACGCGGTGGAGCTGCATCGCGCGGCGCTGAAGGTGAACGGCAACGCGGATCGCGGCGTGCGGCGGGCGCGGTTTCTGGGGGTGTTGCAGGGGCAGAACCGCCCGGCGATCCTGGTGGAGGGCGGTTATTTGTCCAATCCGCAGGAGGCGCGGCAGATCGCGGATCCGGCGTACCGCGAGCGGTTCGTGGAAGCCCTGGCCCAGGCGTTGCTGGCGGACACAAACATGGCGAGGACGAATCTCATCACCGAGACGAGCGTCGCCCGGCCGGTGGCCGGACCGGACGGAAAAATCAAT
>DATMLG010000212.1:0-2720 GCA_035570675.1 Verrucomicrobiia bacterium
GTGTACTACGGAACGACCAATGTCCCCGGTCCGCCGCAATTTCTGGGCACCACCACCAATACGTCGTGGAATCTCACCCAACCGCAGACCTCCTTCACGACTTATTACTGGCAGGTCGTAGCCGCCCGCTCAAACCAGACCGTCGGACCCATCTGGCAGTTCAGCACCATGCCCACGCTGTTGGTTACCAATGTGAACGTCTTCATCGGCAATTCCGGCGTCACCAATGCGATCTTCAACGTCACCCTGTCGGACACCGGCAGCCCGTTTGTTTATGTCGGTTACTCCACCGCCGACGGTTCTGCGACCAATCCGGTGGATTATCTGGCAACCAACGGAACCCTCTATTTCTCCGGTGGCGTCACCAACCAGACCATCGCAGTTCAGGTGAACGGCTACACCAACGCCCCGGCCGTCCGGAACTTTTTTGTCAACTTATCCAACCCCTATGGTGCCGTTCTCGCCACAAACGAGGCCGTGGCAACCGTTTTCAATGTCAATGTGCCGCCCGTGATTCAATCCATTCAAGTGAATGCCGGCCAGGTGACTCTTTCCTGGAGTTCATTCCCTGGGAAATCTTACCGCGTGCAGTACAAGACCTATCCTCCCGATGCTTGGAGCAATCTGTCCGGCGATGTCGGTGCAACGAACACGACCTCCTCGAAGACGGACGCCTCGGGTTTGATGACCGACAGGTTATACCGTGTGATGGTCCTGCCGTGACGATGAAAGATTCTCCCCGTCGTGGAAACGTCAACTGACTGGGACCAGGGAAACGCGCTCGCCCTTGTCGCTGCGGGCCACACCCTGCGCGCGCGGGTCCAGGGTCAGTGCACCGTCCACCAGAAATGCATAACGATGGTGACCGTGTTTCAATTCAACGCCCAGCAGCCAGGCGCGGTCGGGCATCTGCTTCATCGGATGCGCAGCCGGGTTCCAATGGTTGAAATCACCGACAAGGCTCACTGACCGCGCTTCCGGCGCGTTGCAGATGAAGTTGATGGTGCGAAGTATTTTACGGTGCCCGTTGAGTTTCATCGAATGGATTGGCCAGGCTAGTCAATTCGGAAGGTTCCCCAAACTGGCAATCGCGGCCGGGTGCTTATGAAATGGGATGTGGCTGGAAGGCAAGAAGAACAACTAAGACTTTTGACAACAACATGTTACGCAATTAACATTCAAATTTCATCATTCACTAATATCGCATCTGGGAGTTTTTGCTCCAAGCAGATTGGCGACCCTAACGGGAATCGAACCCGTGCACCCGCCGTGAAAGGGCGGTGTCCTAACCGCTAGACGATAGGGTCACAATCGGCTTTAAAATACTAACGGCCTTTAGGCGGGTGTCACGCAAATAAAAGGCGAATGCGCCAAAACGGCCAAAATTAGGCCGTCTGGGCCAAATCCTGAGTTGCGCCGGGTCGGGTACATGGCTTATTTTAATATTGTTTACGCATGAAGATATACATTGACGGAAAATACTGCGACGAAAAGAGCGCCAAAATCTCGGTATTCGATCACGGGCTGCTTTACGGCGACGGCGTGTTCGAGGGCATCCGCGCCTACAATGGCCGTGTGTTCAAGCTGAAGGAGCACATTGACCGGCTGTTCAAGTCGGCCAAGGCAATTCTCCTGACCATTCCGCTGTCGCACGAAGAAATGATGCGGGCCGTGGTCGAGACGTGCCGGCGAAACAAGTTGCGCGACGGCTACATCCGGCTGGTGGTCACACGCGGAGTAGGCACCCTTGGATTGAACCCCAACCGCTGCATCAATCCCTCTGTCATCATCATTGCCGGGAAGATCCAGCTTTACCCCGAGGAGCTGTACCGCAAAGGGCTGGAGATCATCACGGTCCCAACCGTCCGCAACTTGCACAGCGCGCTCAACCCGGCCATCAAGTCGCTCAATTACCTGAACAACATCCTCGCAAAAATCGAGGCCATGAACGGGGGTTGCGAAGAAGCGGTCATGCTGAATGCCGAAGGCTTCGTCTCGGAATGCACCGGTGACAATATTTTCATCCTGAATGGAAAACAGTTGCGAACCCCCCCGCTGTCGGCGGGCGCGTTGTACGGCATCACCCGCGAGGTGGTGATGGAACTGGCGGAACAGGCGGGACTCGCTGTGAGCGAACCGAACCTGACGCGTTACGACCTCTTCAATGCGGACGAATGTTTTCTGAGCGGAACAGGGGCCGAATTGATACCGGTCGTGAAAATTGACGGGCGGCTGATCGGTTCAGGCAAGCCGGGCCCCGCCACCGCAAAGCTGATAACGGCGTATCGCTCCTTGACTAATCGCTCTGGTGAGCCGATATACGATTAACGGTATGTTATGTTGCATTTGCAAAGAGCGTGAAGCCCGGGTGTTTCTGACGCAGATCGTCGCCGACAAGGTGCAGAAGGTGGACCTGTGCGAGGAGTGCGCGAAGCAGAAGGGCCTGGACGATGCCGCCGGATTTTCCCCGGCGGACGTGCTGCTCGGCCTGGGCGCGGCTGAGATCGAGCAATACGCGGGCGGTTCGGAACTTAAATGTTCCAAGTGCGGCTTCACGCAGGCGGACTTCAAGAAATCCGGCCGGCTGGGTTGCGCGGAATGCTACGCCACCTTTGCGGAGGGCCTCGAGGGCCTGCTGAAAACGATGCACAAGGGCACGCGGCATGTCGGAAAAATTCCGCAGTCCCAGCAGCAGAGCCGCGACCTCGCCGAACGTCTGA
>DATMLG010000213.1:0-4421 GCA_035570675.1 Verrucomicrobiia bacterium
CTTCGGTTCCAGCACCCCGATCACGGAGTAGTTGACGTTGTCAATCCGGATGCTCTCATCGAGCGCCGAGCCATAGGGAAAAAGATTTGTCGCCAGCGCGCTCCCCAGCACGCAAACATCGTGCGCCCCGTCCACGTCCGCCTCCGACAGCGTGCGGCCCTCGGCGATGATCCAATTCTGCGCGGAAAAACTCCCGGGCGTGTCGCCGGTCAAACTGGTGTTGGGTGACGCGAGGGCGTTCGCCGAACGGATGACGTTATCGGAATAGTCGGAGATGGTGGTCTCCAATCCCACGCTGAGGGGCAGCGTGGCCCGGTTTGCCACCAGCCGGCCCTGCGCCAGGGTCAGGTCCTTGCGCAACCAGTACTTGACGCCGGTCCCGCCAAAAAATATTCCGGGCCACTTCGACACCACAAACGTCTGGCCGCCCAGTTGATTCAGGTCGTTTTGAATCCGCGTCTGCATCGCCTCCATCGTGGTCATCACCACAATGATGGAAAACACCCCCACCAGCACCCCCAGCAGCGTCAGCGCCGAACGCAGCTTGTGCGCCGCAATGGCGCCCATCGCCATGAAAAAACTCTCCTTCACCTCCGCGACCAGAAGGTTCGCCAGGCGAAGAATTGAATGGCCTTTCGTGGCTTTCATGAGCGGCAACTACTCATTCCTCAAGGCATCCACCGGGTTCATCCGCGCCGCCCGCCAGGCCGGCAGAAATCCCGAAATCACCCCGGTCACCAGCGATACCAAAATCGCCAGCCCCACCACGCGCAGCGACATGCTCGCCGGCATGATTCTCGACACCGCAAACGTCAATCCGTACGTCATCCCCAATCCCAGCAGTCCGCCAATCATGCAAATCACTGCCGCTTCAATCAGAAACTGCAGCAGGATGGTCCGGTTTTTCGCGCCGATGGCCTTTCGCACCCCGATTTCCCGCGTACGCTCCGCCACCGACACAAACATGATGTTCATGATCCCGATGCCGCCCACAAACAGTGACAGGCTGGTGATGACCAGCCCCACCACCCCGACCGTTCCCACCACTTTGTCAAACACATCAATGATCTGCTGCTGCTGGTTGATGGCGAAATCATCCTTGTCCGCCGGCGCCACGCGTCGGACCCGCCGCATTAGTCCGCGCAATTCCTCCTTCGCGTCTTCCAGATGGGAAATATCGTCCACCTTGATCTGAATCGAATAATCCGGCTCCCGTGAATAACCCCTCACCAGCAGCCGCACCGGAATGACCACCTGGTCGTCCAGGCTTGGCAGCCCGAGGAAGGAACCCTGCTTTTCGATGACGCCAATGACCTCCACCGGATGCCGCCCCAGTTTGACCACCTTGCCGATGGGCGACTCGTTCGCGAACAACCGCCCGGCGACATTCGTTCCCAGCACGCACACCGGCCGGCCGGCGTCCGATTCGATGCTGCTCATGAACCTGCCTTCGGCCAGCGCAAATCCGCGAATCGCCGCAAACTCGTCCGTGGTTCCAATCACACGCACGCCGCTGGAATCCTTGCTCCGGTAGGAAATGCCAAAAGAATTCATGATGTACGGCGCAATGTTTTGCGCCATCGGCATCTCCTTCTCAATGAACTCGACCTGGTCGCGCGTTATCCTCGCGCGCTTCTGCTCCGCCTGCCACTTTTCATACGAATCGATCATCCAATCCATGCGGTCCACGTAGAGCACATCGGCGCCGATCCCCGAAATGCCGTTGTGAAAGGCCGTGTTGAGGCCGTTGATGACGGTGCCCATCAGCGTCACGGAGATGATCCCGATGACTATGCCCAGGGTGGTCAGCACCGACCGCATCTTGTTGGCGCGGATCGCGTCCCACGCGATGCCCAGTCCCTCCTTGATCTCAACGAAGAAATTCATGCGCGGCTTGCCTCATTTGGACGTCCGCTCGTCGCTCGCAATCAATCCGTCCTTGATGCGCAAAATGCGACGCGCGTGCCGGGCGACGTCCTCCTCATGTGTGACTACAAAGATTGTGTTGCCCTTCCGCGACAATACCTCGAACAAGGCCATGATTTCCTCGCCGGTCTTGGAATCGAGATTGCCCGTCGGCTCGTCCGCCAGGATGATCGAAGGACTGTTCACGAGCGCCCGCGCCACCGCCACCCGCTGCCGTTGACCGCCGGACATCTCGTTGGGCTTGTGATGCACCCGGTCCGCCAGCCCCACGTTTGCCAGCGTCTCCAGTGCGATCCGCCGCCGTTCCTCGCCGCCCATGCCGGAATAAATCAGCGGCAGCTCCACGTTCCGCAATGCATTGGAGCGCGGCAGGAGATTAAAAGTCTGAAAAACGAAACCGATTTCACGGTTTCGTATCCCGGCCAGCTCGTTGTCGTCCATCTCGCTGACGTTCGTCCCATTCAGTTCATACGTGCCGGAACTCGGTGTGTCCAGGCACCCCAGCAGGTTCATCAGCGTGGATTTGCCGGAACCCGACGGCCCCATGATCGCCACATATTCGCCGCGTTCGATTTCCAGCGAAACATCACGCAGGGCATGGATGGTTTCCGACCCCATCTGGTACAGGCGCGAAATGTTTTGCAGTCTGATCAGGCTCATTATTTGGGCTCAGGCGCATCGGATTTTGCCGCGCCGAGCATGACCTTGCTTCCGTCCTGCAATTCCCGGTTGATGACCTTGGAGCCGCCGGACACCACCTGATCCCCTTCCTTCAAACCTGAAACAACTTCAACGTAATTGTCATCCTCAATGCCCGTCTGCACGGACTCCGCCTTGACGTGGTCGCCCTCGACCACAAAGATCACCTGTACCGGCTTGAGGGCTTCAGCGGCCTTCTTGGCATCCACCGCATTCGTGGACGTCACGCTGACGCTGGCAACATTGGTGGCCGGGCTGTTGGAGGTGACGCCATGTGGATCCGTGTTCATTACGATGGTGGAGTTGGTTTCCAGATTGTTGGTCGTGGCTCCCGGCTTCGGCGGCCGCATCGTGACACATTGGATGGGAACCGTCAGCACGTTCGTGCGCGAGCGCGTTTCAATGTCCGCCGAGACGGACATTCCCGGCAGAAAAATCTCGTGCTCGAGAATGCGTATCTTGACCTGGAACTTCGTGGCATCCTGCGGACTGGAAGATGACGAGGATGCGCCGGTGGTCGAGGTGTCATTGTTCTTCGCAGAATTCGCGATGTCCGTCACCACGCCTTCAAATTTCTGGTCCTTGAACGCGTCCACCTCGAGATGCACCTTCTGGCCCACCGCGATCAAGACCACATCCACCTCGCCAATGTCCACGCGCGCCTCCATCCGGTTCAAGTCCGCCACCGTCATGATCTCCGTCCCCGCCATCATGGCGGTGCCAACAACACGTTCGCCAAGCTGGCTGTTCAACTGGCTGATTTTGCCGTCCAGCGGGGAAAAGATCTTCGTCTTGGACAGATCCGACTCGGAAGATTGCAGCGAGGCATAGGCCATCCCGACCTGCTCCGTGGCGCCGGCGAGGGAGGCTTTGGCGACGTCCAGCGTGGTCTTGGCGGTGAGATAGTCGGAATCGGATATCAACTTGCCTTTGAAAAGCGCGTAGTTGCGGTCGTAATCAATCTGCGCCTTCTCCAAATTGGCGGCGGCGGTGTTGGAATTTGCCAGCGCGTACCGGTAGTTCGCGAAGGAGGAATCGCGCGCGGCAATGTAATTATCCGGCCGGATGGTCACCAGCAGATCTCCCTTCTTCACCAGATCGCCTTCCTTGACCGGCAGATTGATGATTTCGCCGCTCACCTCCGGGCTGATCTTGACCTGAAGCACCGGCTGGATTTTGCCGCTTGCTGTCACGATTTCCGTCAAATTGCGCCGTGCCACCTTGTCTTCCTGAACGGAATAGACCACGCTTTTTTTCCGGAAGACTGCCATGAGGGCCAGCGCCCCCACGACCGCCACAATGGCGGCGAAGATGATCCTTTTTTTGCGTTTTCGTGACTTCGGATTTGCCATTAATTTGCTCCTTTGACCGCGAATCCCGCCGCGGGTTTGATTAAATTCACATCTTATTTTGATTTCCGGCGGCCGGCTGTGTAAACTCCTCCCGCTCATCCTCATCTTCCCACAAACAACCAAATCATGCCCACGGTAATAAACGCCCACAAGCCGTAAATCCATACCGCCGCCCGGGCGAATCCCTTTCCCGTCACCTGCGCCAGCCCCACCGACAACACCGCCAGATACCATAGGGTCGTCACGTCCAGTGCCGCAAGCAGAACATGAACCCGGTTATGATTGTCAAAATGGCTGAGCAGCAACATCGGGCTGGGTTTCATGGCAGGATCCCCGTAAATCACTGCCAGGAGCATCGAAATAATTATACCCAAAACCGAAATCATCATGGACAGACCGACCACCTCAACCGCCCGCATATAGCCAAATTGCCCCTTGAGACCA
>DATMLG010000214.1:0-4912 GCA_035570675.1 Verrucomicrobiia bacterium
CGCAGCAAGTTGAGCGACATTTACGACAAGGTCGTGGCGGGCGAGCGCATTTCCGAGGACGATGCCCTGCGGCTGTTTGAATCCAAGGATCTCAATGCCATCGGCGCCATCGCCGATTTTGCGCGACAGAAAAAGGTGGGCAACCGCGCGAGCTACATCATCAACCGCTACATCAACTACTCGAACTACTGCATCCTCTCGTGCCAGTTCTGCTCCTTTGCCCGCAAAAAACGCGATGCCGATGGCTTCCAGCATTCTGTCGAGGAAATTGTGCAAAAAGCCCGCGAAGCCCTCGCGATTGGCATCACGGAACTGCACATCGTCGGCGGCCTGCATCCGTCGCTCCCGTTCACCTATTACACCGGCATGTTGCGGGCCTTGCGCGAACTCGACCCGCGCCTCCAATTAAAATGCTTCACCGCCATCGAGGTTCTGCATCTCGCGTGGCTCGCCAAAAAATCCGTGCCCGACACGCTGGCTGAACTCAAGGCCGCGGGCCTCGATTCCCTCACCGGCGGCGGCGCGGAAATTTTCCGCAAGGAAGTGCGTTCCTCCATCGCCCGCGGCAAGGAATCCGCTGCGGAATACCTGGACGTCCACCGCACCTGGCACCGGATGGGCGGCCGCAGCACTTGCACGATGCTCTTCGGCCACGTTGAATCCCTCGCCGACCGCGTGGATCATCTGCGCCAGTTGCGCGAATTGCAGGACGAAACGCACGGGTTCGTCGCCTTCATTCCGCTCGCGTACCAGCCCGAGAACAATGGCATTCCCGTCGAGCATCCGCCCACCGGCTTTGACGCGCTGCGCACCATCGCCATCAGCCGGATTTATCTCGATAACTTCGATCACATCACCGCCTATTGGGTTGGGCTGGGATTGAAACTCGCGCAGGTCGCCCTCAGTTACGGCGCGGATGATCTTCACGGCACCATCATCGAGGAGCACATCTTCCACATGGCCGGCGCGTCCTCCCCGCAGCTCCAAACCGAGGCGAACCTTGTCAAGGCCATCCGCGAAGCCGGCCGCACGCCCGTCCAGCGCAACACCTTTTATGAACCCATCAAGGTCCTGGAAAATCCACCCGCTGCTGATGCCGCCGAAGCTTCGGCCGACAAATCGAAGATGCTCGAAAAGAATCTGGCGTCGGCGTGAAAAGACTTTGCCGGGCGCCGGCGATCAGTTTTTCCGGGCCTTGCGCCGGTGGTGGCCGTTAAGCGGGGAGGCGCTTTCAATCAAGATGGCGCTTAAATGATGGGGGGCCTCATTTTTGCCAAAGACTATGACAAACGAACCTCTGGGAGAAACAAAAGCAAAATCTTGATGCGGCACAACGTATCGCTCTCCGCTGGCCATTCGAATTTCGTATGGCTTGAAGGGCACAGCGCGATTGAATTCGCGTATGGACGCAATAACCATGGAAAACCTATAAACCCCGGCGGCCATTTTTTCAAGTCTCTTTCTCCTTGGCTCGTTTGAAGGCTTGCACGCAAAAACCCCTGCCGCGTAATATATAAATCGACGATGGACTCGCACGACGAAATCCCCAAGCTCCGCATGGCGCCGCCCGAGACGCCGGAACAGCTCGCGCACCGCACCGAACGCGAGCAGCGCGCCATCCAGCTTCAACGCGAAGGCGAACTGGAAAACTCGCTCAAGCCCTTCCGCGTCGGCTCGGTGGGTTACCTCAATGCCGCGCCGCTGGTCCGAGGCATCGAAAACGAAGTCATCATCGCCACGCCCGCCCGCCTCGCCGAGATGCTGCAGAAGGACGAACTCGACGCGGGGCTGGTCAGCATCACGGAAGTTCTGTTCCGCGACCGATATGATGTGCTCGACAGCATCGCCATCGCCTCGCTCGGCGAGGTGAAGAGCGTCGTGCTTGGTCATCGCCGTCCACTCGCGGAGACCAAGGAAATTTTCTGCGACACCGCATCGCTTACGAGCGTGAATCTCCTGCGCGTACTGCTGGCTGAACGCGGATTAAAACCCGAGTTCAAGCCGCTGCCCGATTACGAATCCGCCGCCAAGCTCGACGCCGTCCTGTTGATCGGCGATCCCGCGCTGGATTTTCTCCGCGCTGAAACCGGCCATCAAATCATGGACCTGGGAGCGGAATGGCTGGAGCTGACCGGGCTGCCTTTTGTGTATGCGGTCTGGGCGCTGCGACGTGGCGTGGAGAACAGCCGGTTGCGCCGTCAGTTGCGTGAAGCCCGCGATTTCGGCCTCGACACGCTCGACTCCATCATCCAGAGCCGTCCTGAATACGACTACGAATTTCGAAAAGATTATTTAGGCTGGCACATCCATTATCATCTGGGAACGGATGAAAAGCGCGGGCTGGCGAAATTTATTGAACTGCTCCGCAAGCACGGGACGGAAACCATCTTCGATCCCAAGTTCGTGGCCTGAGCAACGATCAGGGAGCGCTGGTGACCTTGTTCCAGTCGAAATTTTGCGCCGCCGCGTAAATGGCGAACGCCTTCTCATTCTGGATCAACACCGCGCGCACGATGCTGGAATCGTCCGCGCGACCGAGGTTCAGCACGCTGTCAGGAATGATGCCCACCTTTTTGTGCGCGTAGAGCAGCGCAAACACCGCCTCCGCCACCGCGAAATAGGGCAGGTCCCGGTAAACACCCTCGCCGGTGTCCTCGACCGCGTCCGCGAGAAATTCAAGCTGGTCCACAAGGTGCGGAAACAGCGGCGCGCGAATCTGGGTGAACTCAAGCTTCCATTGCGGCAGTTGCCGCAGCACCTTCTCCATGATGGACGGCGTGATGGACGCCGCCCCGCGATTTACAAAATTTACGATCTCGGACATGCCGGCACTCTAGCGAACCCGCCCCCGCTTGCCAAAGCAAATCGCGCCCCCCGGTCCCGGTCTGCCAGCCTGCCCCATTGCGTATTAAATCCCGCCAAGATACGCGCTCCGCACCTGTGCGCTTTGGCGCAGCGCCGGCGCCTCGTCCTGCAAAATGATGCGGCCCGTTTCCAAAACGTAACCGAACCGCGATATTTCCAGCGCCAGGTTCGCGTTTTGTTCCACCAGCAGGATGGAAATCCCTTGTTTTTTGTTGATCTCCACAATCTTCTCAAAAATCGTCTTCACCAGCAGCGGCGCAATTCCGAGCGACGGCTCGTCGAGCATCAGGAACTTCGGTTTGCTCATCAGCGCCCGGCCGATGGCCAGCATCTGCTGCTCCCCGCCCGACAATGTCCCGGCCACCTGTTTTTGCCGCTCTTGCAGCCGCGGAAAAAGACTGTACACATGCTCTAGTTCCTGCGCCACGATTTGCCGGTCCTTTTGCGGATACGCGCCCATCATCAGGTTCTCCAGCACCGTCAGGTTGCTGAACACCATCCGTCCCTCCGGCACGTGGGAAATTCCCAGCTTCACAATCTGGTGCGGCGGCAGGTTCGTGATGTCGCGCCCCTGGTAAAGCACCGAGCCGCTCTGCGCCTTGAGCAAACCTGAAATCGTCCGCAACGCCGTCGTCTTGCCCGCGCCGTTCGCGCCGATCAGCGTGACGATGTCGCCCGGCCGCACTTCCAGCGAAATGCCCCGCAGCGCCGCTATCGCACCGTAATTGACTGTCAAATTTTTAACTTCGAGCACGGTAAGATGAATGATTAAACCACAGAAATTACCATCGCAAAAACATTCCTTTCCTCCCATCCCGTCCCAAATTTTTCATTTTGAATCTTTAATTTTTAATTGCCGGCTCCTCGCCCAGATACGCCTCGATGACCTTCCGGTCCTTCCGCACTTCTGCGGGCGTTCCCTCCGCGATCTTCACGCCATAATCCAGCACCACAATGCGCTTGCAGATGCCCATCACCACCTGCATGTCGTGTTCGACCAGGAGCACGGCGATTTTATATTTGTCCTTCACAAACTGGATCAATTTCATCAATTCCACCTTCTCGGTGGAATTCATCCCCGCTGCCGGTTCGTCCAGCAACAGCAGCCGCGGCTTTGTCGCCAGCGCCCGCACAATCTCCAGCCGTCGCTGGTCGCCATACGGCAAACTTTTCGCCGGCTCGCTGGCAAAGCGCGTCAGCCCGAACATCTCGAGCATTTCCATCACCACCGTGCTCACGGCCCTTTCGCCTTCGCGGAAGCCGCGTCCGCGCCAGAGGGCGTTGCGAATGCCGTGCGGCCGATGCAACTGCACCGCGGCCCGCACGTTGTCAAAGACGCTCATGCTGGGAAAGAGACGGATGTTTTGAAAGGTGCGCGTCAGACCGAGGGCAGCCAGATGATGCGATTTCAGGCCGGCAATGGATTTGCCGTTGAACAAAATGTTCCCCTCCGTCGGCTGATACACGCCGGTGATGAGGTTGAAGACCGTCGTCTTGCCCGCGCCATTGGGCCCAATGAGTCCCACCAGTTCATCCGTGGCGATGTTGAAATCCAGAGCGGATACCGCCGTCAATCCGCCGAACCGGATCGTGACGCGGTCAAGTTGCAGGAGGGGCGCGCTCATCAACTCGTGGCCGTTGAACCGCGCCGCCGCCACGTGAACAATCCCTGCGGCCGCAACAGCATCAGTCCGATCAACAGCATGGAGTAAAGCAACGGGCGTGATTCGCCGATCCAGTTCAGCGACCACGGCTGCGCGCTCCAGGGCAGGGGAATGGAGCATCCCGCCAGCGTGCGCAAACCCTCCGGCAGCAATGTCAGCAATGCCGCCGCGAGAATGACCCCCGCCGTGTTGCCCATGCCGCCGACAATCACCATCACTACAATTTCGATGCTGCGATTGAAATCAAAGCCCTTGGGATTGATGGTCATGCTGAAATGGCCGTACAACCCTCCGGCCACGCCCGCAAAAAATGCGCCAATCACAAACGCCACAATCTTGCAGCGCGTTGTGTTGATGCCGATGGCCGCCGCGGCAACCTCGTC
>DATMLG010000215.1:0-4100 GCA_035570675.1 Verrucomicrobiia bacterium
CGTTCGCGTATTGCCGCATATTCATTTTTCTTGCCGCGTAAAATCAGGCAAGCCCGGCCAGTAGTGCCGGTCTCCGACCGGAGTCCGACGACTTTGGACCTTGGGCTTTGGGCCTTGGACTGATTTTAGATTGTCAAAGAACCCATCTTCGCGTCAAAAGACGCAAAAACCCTCCCTCTGGCTTTTTTTCCCGCTCTCAACCATCAACTCTCATCTCTCAACTGCCGCGGGTCCATCCTCCTGCCACCAATAACCGTCTAGAGGAGCATACGCCGGGCGTCTGCTTTGTCAATTCTCGAGATAACGGTTGCTTGCCAAATCACCTCTAGGCTTGGTTGACCCAATTTGCCAGCATCTCTTACTGCTTCGTTTTTTCTGGCGCAAGAATGTCCTGTAGAATGACTGTTGTCTCAATCATCTCGCCGCCACGCTTCAAAGTGAGGATGAATTTGGTGCCTGCAGGATTCTCGCGGAACGTGAGGTTCGGATGAATATCGGGATCGGTCCGCCAGTGTGAAATATCGCGATTGTTGATGCGGATCAGTTCATCGCCGTTCCGTATGCCAGCTTCGTACGCAGGAGTCCCATCCAACACATGAGCTAGCAGGGTAACGCTTTGCAAATCGGCTGGTACAAAGACCGCACCCAAACGGTTGTGCTGGTAGGCAGGGGGTCTCGTAGTTTTGGGTTTCAAATAGGCCATCCCGTGCGCGCCATCCACGATGAGATCCATGCGCTTGAGCGCGGCAAATCCAAGCGTGGCATCGAATTGTTCAGTGCCTATATCCTGTTCTTGTTGGGTCGGCGTTGCCTTACTGACGGGAACATCGGTGAGCACCAAAGGTCCGAGAACCAGTTTCTTAGCCCAGGCTTCTTCAACCACAGAAACACCGGAGGCGGGCATGAAAAAGGCGTACAGCGTTGACGGCTGGTTGGTATGCGAGGATTTCCATTGGCGCCAGTTATCCGGGCGCAGCGCCACGCCCCCTGAAAATCCCGTATCCACCTGCACTATTTTATTTGTATGGTCTCTTTCGGATACCTCGAACTCTAAGATCGAGGAATTAGTCCGCAAAGGAAACTTGATCCATGTGGCGACTTGCTCGGGTAATTCATCGGGGAAATCCACGCTGTGCCCCTCGGCGTCTATTTCGATGATGTTCGTGGCGGCACAACTCCACCCGATGACTCCGTCAAAATCTGCATGTAACGATGTGGGCGCATCAAATATACAAAATCGAGTCCTGATGTCAGTTGATTCCCATCGCAACGTAAACTCCTCCGTCTGTCGAAATGGGACCCTCCCGGGCGCAAGCGACGCATTAGTTGGCGCAGGATCGTACTTCAAACCCAACCGCTGGACCGATGGAAGGAAGAGGGCTGGTAAACTTGACCCGGTGTCGAAAGCAAGTCGAACAGGCTTGCCATTGATCTCGGCAGAAAAGAAAATTCTGTCGTCTGCCGAACCTGCTTCTGAAGCCAGGCAGAGGAAGAAAATCGCCAGAATCAATATCGTCCACTTGAGAAGCACGACAGTACCATGAATCTGTTGGCGCATCTTTGCAAGCCACTGTTGGCGTTCTGGCGCGGCACGCCCCCGCCCTGAATCCCCTTGAACCCAGCCCATTGCGCCCTAAACTCTGCGCGCAATGTCGAAGATGTTGAAATCCTCCGGCGCGCTTTAGGTGTTGCCGCCCGGTGACGCCTGTTTCCGTGCTTTGTCCCGTTCGAGGGCGGCATTTACCAGATCAGGGTTAAGGCGCGCGTTGGTTTGACGCAGCCGCTCCATCACTTGCGGCAAATCCAATAATCCCCGCGCTGCCGCTTGTTCAAGCAATCCGATCGTTCCAATAACCGCGAGCCCGCAATGAATGGCCGCGTTGCGACCGGCGCGATCGTCCATTAAAACGGCGGAGGCTTTGATCTCGCACGCGAGACAAATCGCTTCCAGTTCCCCGGCATCCACATCCAGCGAGAGGTTGAGCGTCTTGGGTGTTTGGACGGTGGCCCACACCGGCAGCGAACTGGCCCACTGGCGCACGGGTGCTGGAGTATTCGGTTGTTGAAGTTCTTGAAAGACTGTCGGTGGAATCACCACCTGGCTGAAAAGGCGGGGCAGCACGGTTTCCGCACCGCACAAAATGAGGTAGTGCAACGGTGAAGTGTCCGAGACGACGACGCTCAAGAGGGGGCGAGGATTTTCGCCAGAGTCGCGTTATCCGCATCCAAGTCCGCAGCGGAATAATTCAGTGGCACGCCGCGTTCCTTGAGGAAAGTTTCCACCTGCCAATAGTCCAAGGCCAGCATCTCGCCGACCTGCCGATGCGAAAGCCGTCCGGCACGATAACCCTCAATTGCGGCATCCTCCATGACGTGGCGTCCGACCGCGTCCGGCGTTTCTCCCCATTGGCGGGCAACTTGATCAGGCAATTCCACTGTGACTTGCATCGCCTTTAACCTATCACAACTACAGGGCGGTGGCAAGACGATGCAACAATGGCATTGTGCCGCTTCTGCTCCCATGCTTCCCCGCCCTGAATCACCTTGAACCGCGGACATTGCGCCCTAAAGTCTGCGCGCAATGTCGAAGATGTTGAAATCCTCCGGCGCGATGGCCGTCGCCACCGCCAACGCCGTCCTGCCAAGAAAGTGACGTGTCAAGCGTGGGCGTTGACTGACATCTGCCTGCACATTAATCGCTGAGCCGGTAAAACTTCTGCGTGCCGGAGATGGCATTGGTCACCGTGTTCTGGCCACCAACGACCACCGGGCCCGGCAATACTGTGCTCCAGTTCGTGGAAACTGCGTTCGTGACGGATTGCAGGTTGAACCCGGTCACATTGGTCGGCCAGGTCAAAATGACATTGGTCCCGGCTTGCAGGATGCTCAATTTCGGCGGGCTGATGAGTGCCGGCCCGACTGCCAGACTGAAGACCGTGCCAGAACCGGTAAAGCTGTCCGGGTTGCCGCCGCCAGTTGCCGTCCCATACAGTGCATTGCCCGAAAAAATCAACCCGGCATTCGGATGCGCTCCGTCAATGTTGGTGTAAGGCGAAACATCATTGACGGTGAAATTATGCAGGTTCGTAAAACCCAGGCCGTTCGTGCCGATGGCGAATATCGTGCCGGAACTCAGGCCGCCGTTATAGGTCGTTCCATACAGGATATTGCTTACCAAAACCAATCCGCCACGCGGATTCGCTCCATCGCCATTGGTCGCTGGTGAACCGGAATTGAGCGTGAAGTTATACAGATTGGTAAAAAACTTCCCATTGGTGCTGACAGCAAAGATGACGCCCGAGCCGTGCAGGCCGCTTTGGCTCGCCGTGCCGTAAAGCAGGTTGCTCACTAAAATCACTCCGGCCTCCGGCCCGCTCCCGTCACCATTGGTATAATTGGGAGAACCGGAATTTGCTGAAAAAGTATGCAGATTCGTATAACCCAGGCCGTTGGTGCCAATGGCGAACACGGAGCCGAACCCGCCGCTGTTGCCGCCCGACGTGGTTCCATATAAAGTATTGCCCGACAGAATCAAATTTCCAATCGGGGCGGCGTCGTTCGCGTTAGTGAAGCTGTAAATGTTGGTAAAGTTCTGACCGTTGGTGCTGAGGGCGAACAGCGCGCCAATGCCTGAAGCGCCGCCGTATGTTGTCGTTCCAAACAAGGTGCCACCCGCCAAAACCAAACCGGAATATGGACCGCCGCCATCATTGCCGCCGGTGAACGTATGGAGCGTGGTGAAATTCGAGCCGCTGATGTCCACGGAAAAAACCGTGCCGGCGAGATTTGTACCGCCGATAGAGGCCGTTCCGTACAGGGTCTCGCCCGATAAAATGAGACTGGCCTGCGGATCAGCCCCGTCGCTGTTGGTGAACGAGGGGGAAACATCGGGCGTGAAATTATACACGTTTGTAAAATTCCCGCCGCTTGTGCTGAGGGTGAATAACGTCCCGCTGCCAGCGCTGCTATAGCCGCCCGGATTGACGCCGGTGCTCGCCGTCCCATACAACGTGCTGCCTGAGATCATCAGTGACGCCGCCGGATTGCCACCGTCGGTGCCGTTAAGCGCGAAGGTGTGCAGGGGCATAAATGTTTGCGCC
>DATMLG010000216.1:0-6954 GCA_035570675.1 Verrucomicrobiia bacterium
CGCCGCCGCCGGGGATTTGCCCATCAACCTGCCGGGCCCGCCCACCTACCGCAAAATCAATCCTGCCGACGCCCCGGTCATGATCATGGCGATGACCTCCGACACCATGCCGTTGACCGATGTTTTTGAATACGGCAACAACATCGTCGGCCAGAAATTGAGTCAGGTTGAGGGCATCAGCCAGGCCGTCATCACCGGCGCCGCGAAATCTGCCGTCCGTGTGCAGGTCAACCCCTCCGCGCTCGCGTCCACCGGCATCAACCTTGAGCAGGTGCGCACGTTTCTCGGAAACGTCAATGTGGACGAACCCAAGGGCAGCCTGAATGGCCCGACCAACTCCTACACCATTGTCTGCAACGACCAGCTCTTCAATGCGGACGATTACCAGGATCTGATTCTCACCCAACAACACGGCGTCCCCGTCAAGTTGAACGCCATCGGCCACGTGGTCAACGGGGTGGAAAACAATCTCCTCGTCGGCCAGGCCGGCACCAACCGCGCCGTGCTGGTCATTGTCTTCAAACAGGCCGACGCCAACGTCATCGAAACCGTGGACCGCATCAAGGGCGTAATGCCGGAACTGGAACGCTGGCTGCCACCGGCCATTAAAATCTCCATCCTGAGCGACCGCACCATCACCATCCGGGCCTCGGTTGATGAAGTTGAGTTCACGCTCATGTTGAGCATCGCCCTGGTCATCATGGTGATTTTTCTGTTTCTCCGCCGGTTCTGGCCGACCTTCATCGCCAGCGTCACCGTGCCCCTCGCGCTCGCCGGCACCTTCGCGCTCATGTTCCTGCTGCATTACAGCGTGGACAACCTCTCGCTCATGGCCATCACCATCTCGGTCGGCTTCGTGGTGGATGACGCCATCGTGGTCATCGAAAATGTGTACCGGTTCATTGAACACGGAGAAGCACCGTTCCAGGCCGCACTCAAGGGCGCCCGGCAAATTGGTTTCACCGTGATCTCCATGAGCTTATCGCTCATCGCCGTGTTCATCCCGCTCATCTTCATGGGCGGCCTGCCGGGGCGTCTCTTCCATGAATTTGCCGTGACCCTGAGCCTGGCCATCCTGGTTTCCGGTGTCATCTCGCTGACCTTGACGCCGATGTTGTGCTCCCGCTTTTTGAAGCCCGAATCCGCCTACGGCGCGCCCGGCCCCTTCTACCGCCTGAGCGAGCGCGCCTTTGATGGCACGCTGCATATTTATGAGCGGGGGCTTAAATGGGTCCTGCGCCACCAGCCGGTCATGCTGCTGGCCGCGCTCGTCACGCTCATCACGACCGTCGTGCTCTATATCAAAGTGCCCACGGGATTCTTCCCGCAGCAGGACACCGGGGTCGTGCAAGGAAGCACGGATGCCGCCCAAGACATTTCCTTTGCCGCCATGGTCAAGCTTCAAAACCGCGTGGCCAAGCTGGTTATTGATGATCCCTCGGTGGATACGGTCGGTTCCTTCATCGGCGGCGGCTTTGGCAGTTCCACCGTGAACAACGGCCGGCTGTTCATCACCCTGAAACCCCAGGGACAAAGAAAGGACACTGCGGATGATTTCATCAACCGGATGCGCAAGAAGACCGCCGGGATTGAAGGCATTACCCTCATCTTACAGGCGTCGCAGGATGTTCGTTTTGGTGGCCGCTCTTCGCGCGCACAATATCAATACGCGCTCCAAGCCGGCGATCTTGACGAGCTGAATCTCTGGTCGGACCGGCTGGTAAACAAGCTGCGCACCATCACCCAAATCAAGGACGTCAGCAGCGACCAGCAAACCCGCGGCCTCCAG
Organism: Verrucomicrobiia bacterium; assembly: GCA_035570675.1. Lineage (GTDB taxonomy): Bacteria > Verrucomicrobiota > Verrucomicrobiia > Limisphaerales > Pedosphaeraceae > DATMLG01. The sequence goes on from DATMLG010000216.1 coordinate 1,790, forward strand.
GCCAATGTCGTCGTGGACCGCGACGCCGCCTCCCGCCTGGGTGTCTCCATGGCCAACATTGACAATACGCTTTACGACGCCTTCGGCCAGCGGCAGGTTTCCACCATTTACGAACAATACAACCAGCACCACGTGGTCCTCGAGGTGGAACCGGCATTCCTCAAGGACCCGTCCTCGCTCCAAAAAATCTATGTCTCCGCGACGAACGGAACCGCCGTTCCACTGGCCAGCGTGTCGAAATTCGAGGCCGGCAACACCTATCTTTCCGTCAACCACCAGGGCCAGTTCCCCGCCGTAACACTTTCGTTCAATCTTGCGCCCGGAGTCTCCCTGAGCGAGGCCGCGGAGCTGGTTCGCAAGGCGACCGAGGACTTGAAGATGCCATCGGATGTGCAGGGAAGTTTCCAGGGCATCGCGCAGGTCTTTCAATCATCTCAGTCCTCCATGATTGTCCTCATCCTTGCCGCGCTGGTCACGGTCTATGTCGTCCTCGGCATCCTTTACGAAAGCCTGATCCATCCCATCACCATTCTTTCCACGCTCCCGTCGGCCGGGGTTGGCGCCCTGCTCGCGCTAATGGCCGTTGGTCTCGATCGCACCCTCGTCGCCGACATCGGGATCATCCTGCTGATGGGCATCGTGAAGAAGAACGCGATCATGATGGTGGATTTCGCCATTGATGCCGAACGCAACGAGGGCCTCAGCCCGGAGGACGCCATTTACCAGGCCTGCATCATCCGTTTCCGCCCCATCATGATGACAACCATGTGCGCTCTCCTGGGCGCTGTCCCCCTCGCCATCGGCTTCGGCACCGGCTCCGAACTTCGCCAGCCGCTGGGCATCGCGGTGGTCGGCGGACTAATCCTTTCGCAGGCCCTCACGCTTTATACAACGCCGGTCATTTATCTGCTGTTCGAACACATGCGCGTCTGGGTACACGACTGGCGGGAGAGAAGTTGGGGCGCCACACCAATGGACCCGCGCCAATTGCCTCCTCCCCTGCCGCCTCAGAGCTGAACGACGCGGAAGAATAATGGAGGGTATGTAGCGGCGCTGAGGGGTTTCTGCAAGGGGGACCGTAAAAAGCAGAAAGGCCGGACTTTCGTCCGGCCAATCCGCTGAGAACACATTTTCAATTAACACCCGCAACTTTGCGGTTCAACATCAACCGGTGCGGCGCCGCAGACATACGCCTCAAAACCTACACACAGAACACTGCGTTTTTGCACCGTCAACACCATCACTCTACCAGAGAAGTTGTCACCCGCCAGTCACCAGTACTGGTTACAACAGTCCACGGGATTATATACTTTACGGATACAAACAGTTTGCAACTCTCGTGTTTGCAGGCATTTGTGAAGGTTTCAAAAATTCACTAAATTTGACTGCTAATATATGCCGAAAGGCAATAATTAAGACCCCGCGAAAATTGACGGCGGATTTAGCATGGCGGGATGTTTTATCGTCATCACAAAAAACCAAATCCGAAAAAGCCAGTGACGCTTATTGTCGGGATAATCTGCGAAGATGGTATCGTTGTAGCGAGTGATAGCCAAACGACTGATATGTCATCTGGCATGGCGCGCACGGATGGTTCAAAGATATACAACATCACGTTAGCGGACGGCTCAAGCGGAGTGGTGGCAACGGCTGGCAGTGTGGACTGGTCGCTTCAAATTATTGAACGCGTTGAGCAAATGGCAAAGCAGACTGTGCTTACCAGCGAGCGCTCTTTTGCTGATTTGGTGGAAAATGCCAACATCGAGATAAAAAAGAAAGAAAGGCTGGTTGGACGCACTAGTCGTGAATTGCAAAGGCATTTTGATGATTACGAGGCCGAGATTCTGATCGCCAATTATTTTCGGGGTGCCCCCTGTATGTACACATTCCTTTCAAACGGAATGGTCTCCCCGACTCGCGTTACCAAACAATTGTACGTGAGCATTGGAAACAGTGAAGCAATGGCCGATTATCTCCTGAAGAAATTTAACCTTCCAAGTACATTGACTGGCGTTGGTCATGCGATAGCCCTTTACACCATCAACGAAGTCATACAAGCCAAAGACACTTTCTGTTATTATCCAATCCAAGGTTCGCATGTGTGTCCCAGGCCGCCCGATTCAGACACCGGCGAAAGCACCGCCATGTTGTTTGACTCGGGAGACATAGCCAATGAATTAAAACCCGTGACTATGGCGTCCCACAATATCGAATCTCAATTAAAACGCGGAATGTGGGCGGCGTGTCTGGCTTTTGTGGAAATGATGGAAATCCAATCTTCTGCATTACAAACCGAGATTAAACGCCTGAAACAAGAGCTTGACGAGCGGCAACACGACTAGCGTTCCCACCGCTTGTGTTTGAATTCGCCAGCGGAGATTGATTTTTTTAAGGGAGTGGCTTAATATTTCGGCAATCAGGCCGAAAACCCGATTGAGCATAGAATTTATCGTCCAGACTGCGGGCACCGCGAGGGCCGCGCCTCACAGGGTTTTCGAGTCTGGGCGATTTTTTATGCCTCAAGACGATATAAATGAACTGGCGAAAACCGTTTTGGCTCTTGACGGAGAAGTTCGGCATTTGCGCCGTCTGGTTTACCTTCAAAAGGCACATATTGACGCTTTACGCATCTATTGCGTGGCGAAAATTGCGGACTTGAATCGGGCGGAACGGAAAGCTGAATTTGCCCATATGACGAAGATGGTTCAAACTCTTTACGACCGTTTTATTTTGGAGGTCGAATCGAAGCACCCCGCACTCGCCTCTGATATTGACGTGCGGAGCGAACTTTCGGAACCAGAGCAAGAAGACTGGTATCTGGCTTCAGAGTACTTTCCAAAAAAAGACGAACCATCGGACGGTGACAAGCCGGATTGAGCAGGCGGCGGATTTTTTTGTGCCCAATCATACCGCCTTGTGTTTTTTCGGCATAGGCGGAGTGTTCGCCAGTCGCCTCATCGCGTCCTCGAATTTGACGCTACTAAGATCTAAAGGCGGATCGCGGTGCTGCTTCTTTTTTGCTGCCGATTTTTTTGGCACGGTATCGCTTTCGACCAAGACGAAACGGAAGTGTTCCCGTCTTGTCAAGTCAGAAGCGTAATCTAGCCTCCCGCGCCAGTCAAATCACCTGCCGATACGTCAAGCGTTTACCCTCAGTCATTCCAACTGCGGCCTTTGTGCGCTCGCCATCTGTGACGCTCCTATGATTCCAGCGAAAGGCAAATTCGCCCGCGTACTTTGGCAGATGCTCACGGCTCACGTGATGCCACGAACCATGCACGCCGCGCTTGAGCAGGGAGAAAAACGATTCGCACGAATTGATGCCCGCCTTCGTTCCATCCTCCAACATTCGGCTGTATTCGTATTTGGAATGAACTACGGTATCGTGCCGCTTGAACTGTTTGCCCGCTTGCCGATACGCCAGATGCTCGTCGGTGTTGAGAATCGCATCCTTGCTCACGCATTCGTTCAAGGCTTTTCCGATATTCTTTTGCGTGACGTTTGAGACAACCGCCGTCCGCATGTTCCCGCCGCGCTCAATCAAAGCAACCACCGGCGTCTGCCGGAGTATTTTAGTTTTGCCGTCGCCTTTCCCGCCGATAAAAGTCTCGTCAGCTTCCACCGTGCCAGTCAGTTTTGGCGCGTTCGGGTCTGTGCCCATTGCGTAACGGATTCGATGGCACAGGAACCACGCGGTCTTGTACGTCACTCCAATCATGCGGTGCATCTGGTGTGCGCTGATGGACTTCTTTGACGAACACAAGATGAACATGGCCATGAGCCATTTTGAAATCGGAATGTGCGAATCCGAAAGGACGGTTCCGACCTTTGCCGTGAAAGTCTTGCGACAGGCTCCGCAGCAATATAATCCGGGTCGGATGCGATTCGCTTCTTTGGTGCCCGGCTTGGACTCCATCTTGTAAATCGGTTTCTGCTTGTGATTCTTGCAATGGGGGCACACGGGGCCATCAGGCCAACGCCACGATTCAAACAGGGCGCGGGCCTTGTTTTCGTCGGAATACTGTGCGGCGAGCGTCGCCAAGTTCAAATCTTCCGGCTCCAATTTCGTTTTCATGCCCGCACTTTAAGCGACGCGCTTGCATCTGTCAAGTATATAATCCCGACAGTCCAGAAGGGCCTTTTTGGCGCATAATATTCATTTTAAACAACTTACAATGCGCTGAGCAGGCGAGGCATCGTGATGGGAACCAAAAAAGCACAGGTTTGCAGGTTATTCATCCTGGCAGGTAATGCGGTTATGGGAAGGGGGGTGTTTCCCGAAAACAGAAAGGCCGGACTTTCGCCCGGCCGGTCTGCTGAGAACAAATTTTTCTCTTGGTGCGGCGCCGCAGACATACGCCTCAAAACCCACACACAGAACCCTGCATTTTTGCACCGTCAACACCAACACTCTACCAGAGAAATTGTCACCCGCCAGTCACCAGTACTGGTGACAAGGGGGGACGGGCTGGTATCGTCGGTGATGGCGGATTTTTAGCCGGGAATTGCGTGCCAGGGAGGCGGGTAAAAATCTTGCCGAAGAATAAATGGCAGGTATCTTCCAACGAAGGAAATGAGCCGGTTGGGCGGCAAGCAACGATTTTTATGAACGTTGTCGAGATTGAAGTTCAGAATATTGAGCAGTACCACAAAAAGGGCGTGATCGCCCACATCATGAAAGGCGCGCGGCCGGAAGTGCATGAGGGCGTCATCTTCGTCGGCGAAAATTCCAAATGGATGCGCATTGATTTTTTTGCGGGCAAGGACGCAAAGGGCAATCCGCTGGTGAGGCCGTTTTACGTGACGCAAGAAATTGCGGAGAGCATCGCGCCGGCGTCGGCGGAAGTGTTGAGAACGTACGGGGGCCGGGTGACATTTGTGGTGCAGAGAGTTTTGCCGCCGCCGAGTTAGAAACGAGCAAATCGGCTTGTTTGCGGAGCGTTTCGCGGTAGATTGTCCCTGTGATTTACGACGCGTCGCTGGATGAATTGCAGCAGAAGGTTTGGGACGGCGGGCGCATCAATCCCGCCGAGGCGCGGCGGCTGTATGATCTGCCGCTGGAGGAACTGGGCGCGCTGGCGGACCGGCGGAGGCAGTTGAAGAAGGCGGAGGCATACGACGGACGCGGCAACGACATCGTGACCTACATTGTTGACCGCAATGTG
>DATMLG010000217.1:0-3851 GCA_035570675.1 Verrucomicrobiia bacterium
TCCCATTCGGACAGAATGGTCACGAACTCGCACCCATTTCCGATGCCTTCGACCCCGACAGACTGATCCTGCTGAGCCGCCTTCTGGCCTATGGCGTCGGATCGTTTGAGCAGCAGTTCTGTGACGGATGGATTTTGTTTGTCGCGCAGTACTTCGCCGCGAATTCCCGCCTTCTTTCCCGGTTCAAGTGGAACAGTGATGTAATGTCCGCTGCCCGGTACGCCTACGATGTTGGCCGGCTGCATGATATTTCGTGCCGCTTGCAGCCATTGGCCAGCGCCGGCGCTGTCATCCGCAAGAGTCGAATACCAGCGGTCCTCAAGCGAGAGTCCCTTGTAATTGTTCCAGTAGGCACGAAATTCCGTCACGTCGCGGAATTGAACTTGCAGGATTTCACGCAAAGCTGCGCGCGCCGCACTGGCCACCGAAATAACCACCCGGTCTCGATGGAAGTTGCGCGAGTATCCCACGGACCGGGTTAAGCGCTTGTCATGTTCAAGGCAATCCATCAATGGCTCTACCGCTCCATCCCCTTCTTTGATCAATGCTTGAACAATCGGATCCTCTTCGGGCATCACCATGCCGGGCTGACTCAATTGGAGCGCCTGGACTTGATCCAAATCGTCAATCAAAGCTGCGATGCGCTGGGAGCGGTCACTGATGTTTGTGATGCTCCCAATGGCCACATTCATTTTGGCTGGTTCATTGGCCCGGCGTTCCAGATCGGCGAGTAGCTGTGGCAGCTGGGCAAGAAAATTAAGGTAAAGAGCGGGCTTGTCGTGTTTTGATGAATCATTGTAGCCGGGGTGCGCGAACCCGCGACGTTCTGCTTCGGATTCAATCCTCGGTTGCAATTCGGCGAGTTTCCGCGACCCGGCCAGAGCCAGTGCGACATCTCCTCTCATGTGTGCACAGATGACATGATCAAACTGCGCCCAAGCCCAGTCTTGTGCCAATTCGAGATAAGGATCGTATTTTTCAATGTTCCCGGTTCCGGCATCCGTGAGCTTCATTTCGCTCAGTGCTTCGAACATGATCTGCTTGTCCGGAACCCAGTTATTCACGGCAGTCTCAACCTCACCGCAGCGAAGCAACAATATGACGCGGGACGATGGAGAATTGGTCGGAAGGACGCTCAAGATTTCGCCCAAGCCAGCGTTAAATCGCCGTGAATTTGGAGGAACCAGATTGGTCACATCTTGGTGCAGGTCGGCAGGCATTCCCACTTTTAGTACCGGGTAAATCAATCCATTCCAGCAGATTGCATAGCGAACATTCACTCCTTGGACAGCCGGCAAAACCCATGCTCGTGTTGTCACTTCTTGAGGATGGTTGTTCCAAACACTGCTCACGGTTAACACGACTTCGCGATACTCGCATCCGCGCGGATCAGGAAACCCTTCGTTAAAGAGGGCTTCTGCCGCAGAAATCAAATTTGAAGAAATCTCGGAGGAGGGAGGTGCCCGCGTGGCATTCTGTTCCGGTGGGTTTGGAAGTTCGGGGACAATCAATGGGGCTGTAAAAGCACAGCAGGCTGAAATGGGTACCAAAACTAACCAACCGAAGAGAGATCTCATGGCACGTCATAGGATAGGACGTCTGCGTCCAAATGCAATAGGATTTGAACGCGGGCATCCGCTGGCCGCGTGGCTGCGCAGGTTGTTGGTGCATCACAAATCCTGCAGATAAAGCTGCCGGTTGCGCCAGAGATACAGTGTCCCGGAAATGATGGTCAGCGCCACCGCCGTCCAGATGGACAACGGTTCAAACCATTCAATCCAAGGTTCCCCAAAAAGGCTGAAGCCAAAAACGGTCGTGCCCAGGCCGTCCCAGTCCAGGTAACTGTGGAAAACGAGAATCGCGATGATCGCCACAATTTGTGAAATGGTCTTGTGCTTACCGTAACCCTCCGCCGCCAGCACGACGTGCTTGGACGCAGCCAGCAGCCGCAGCCCGGTGATGGCCAGTTCCCGCGCCACGATCACCACCACCATCCACGCGGGAATCCAGTTCAAGCCCACGAATGCGATGAACGCCGAGCAGACCATGATTTTGTCCGCCAAGGGGTCCATCAGCACGCCGAAATTCGTGATGAGCTTGTCCCGCCGCGCGATTTTGCCGTCGAAATAATCCGTCAGGCTTGCCGTGCTGAACAACAGCAGCGCGGCCGTCACGTGAAACCGGAACTCCGCGAACATCACCGCCAGAAATGCCACCGTGATCACGAAACGCGACAGGGTGAGCTTGTTCGGCAGATTCATGCGTTCAACGCGGGACTGGCTGGCCGGTCGTCATGGGCGGATAATTTATGACGCAACCGGCTCCGCAATCAAATCATAATCCGTATGCCCGGTGATCTTCACGCGGGCGAATTCTCCCGCCGGCAGCGCCCCGCGCACATACACCCGTCCATCAATGTCCGGGGCGTCCGCCTCGCCCCGCGCGACCTGCACCTTCGCGCCGCCTGAACGGTCACGCGCAATTTTCACGGAGTCGTCCTCCCGCACCAGGCCGTGCTCCCAGGAGCTGACCTTCGCCGCGCGCAATTGTTCCGCGCCCGCCGGCCCTTCCACCAGCACCTTCAACTCGCGCCCGACAAATGATTCCGAGACCGCGCGCGCCACCTGATGCTGTTCGGCCATCGCGCGTTCGCGACGTTTCCGCTTCACTTTGTCCGGCAACTGGCCCTGCATCTTGCCCGCGCGCGTTCCTTCCTCCTGCGAATAGGAAAAGACTCCCAGCCGCTCAAACCGCGTCTCGCGGATGAAATCCAGCAGCGTCTCAAAATATTCCTCCGTCTCGCCCGGAAAACCCGTGATGAATGTTGTCCGCAGCGCGATGCCCGGAATGCCCGCGCGGATTTTCGCGATCAAATCCACAATATATTGCTGCGAAGTTTCGCGACGCATCCGTTCCAGCATGTTGCCATGGATGTGTTGCAGCGGCATGTCCACATAACGGGCGACCTTCGGACACTCCGCGATGGTGCGGATCAATTCATCCGTCCAGTGCGCCGGATGGGTGTAAAGCAGCCGCACCCAGAAATCGCCCGGCAGCGCGTTGAGTTCGCGCAGCAAAGTGCAAAGTGTGGTGGCATCCGCCGGCAGCGCGCGGGCCGCCGTGGTAAATTTTTCCGGCGACGCAATGTTCCGGCTGTGGTTCGGCCGCAAATCCAGCCCGTAATACGTCGAGTCCTGCGAAATCAAATTCAACTCCCGCACCCCTTCCGCCAGCAGTACCTTCGCCTCGCGCACGATGTCCGCCTGTGGCCGGCTGCGATGCGACCCGCGCATTTGGGGAATGATGCAAAAACTGCACGGATGATTGCATCCCTCGGCAATTTTCACGTAAGCAAAATGGCGCGGCGTCAACCGGAACCGCGGCGTCTCGTAATCTGGAATGTAAACCGGGCGCGCGTTGACATTCAGCACGGGGCCAGACGCGGGCGTGATGACAGTTTTAGTTTTTCCGAAACTGGCCGTCCCGCGAATATTTTCCGCCGCATCGTGGTCGCCGTTCGGCAAAGTTTTCTGAAGCTCGCCCAGTTTGCCCACGACAACCAACTTTTTGCTTTTGCCCGCGGCCTCCCGACTTTGGACGTTGGACTTCTTGTCCGCCGTAGCAGTTTGGGCGAAGGCGGAGGGGCTTTGGACTCTTTGTTTCCGGTGCTCCATCGCCTGCCGGACGATGTCACCCACCTGTGCCACCTGATCAATGCCCATGAACGCATCCACTTCGGGCAGCAGTTTCGGCAGTTCCTCGCGAAACCGTTGCGGCAGGCAGCCCGACACGATCAATCCCTGGCCCCGGTTCTTCGCCTCGCGCAGCTCCGCCGATTCCAGGATGGTGTC
>DATMLG010000218.1:0-4843 GCA_035570675.1 Verrucomicrobiia bacterium
CCATGCATTTGCGCGTCGCTGGCCACCGGCCCGGTGATGTTCAGCGCCGACAGTTTTTTCGCAAGCGTCCACGCGCAGCCGCCTGCCGTTGTACCAGGCGGGCGCCAGACCGTAGGCCGCGCGAGCGTTGGCAGGAGGAAGAAAAGGGCTACGGCGCAGGCCATGCAACGCGGTTGACGCGGCGCGGCTCCCGCCGGTTTCCAACTCAAAAAAGTTCCGACGCACAAAACAAAGAGGAAAGGAAACGCCGCATAAAAATAGCGCTGCTCGGAAATCAGCAGGTTGCCCGAAAGGTAGGTTGCTCCCAATGCGACCACAGGCACCCACGCCCACCACCAGCGTTCGCGGGCCATGGTTCGGCGCGATTCGGCGCGAAATAATTTTGCGACAAAAATCACCAGCAACACCGGAAATAAACCGCAGACACAAGTCAGCATGAAGACCACCCGCGGCGTGTTCCGCAAAATGATTCGAAGCTGGCGCTGCGCGTTGGCAACGCTCGCGAGCGGCGACCAATCGGGGTAAGGCAAATCCAGGTCTTCCCAGAAAGTGACACGACCGGCTTCCGGCGCCTGTAAACCCCGGTCCAAAGGATAAAACCGCTCCACATCGGCCGGCCCCACCATGGCGTGGTTCAATTGCGCGCTCCGGGAGACGGTGAAGTGATGATACTTGGCTGAAATGACGGCCACCCACGGCCCGACGACAATGGCAAAACCCAGCAGCGTCGCCAGCATGCTGCATCCAATTTTTTTTCCGTCCCGGACACCACTGCTCCACCAAACAACCGTCATTCCGGTAGTGACAATGAGCGCCAGCGGAAAAGCCGCCGCCTTGGCCAGAAATGCCAGCCCCCAGAGGATTCCAACCCACAAGGCAGACGACAACTGTTCGTGCCACCTGGGCCGGACCATGAAACTGACCGCGTAGCCAATCAATCCCGCCGCAAGCAAATCTGGCGTAATGTTTTCCACCGACCAGCAAACTGACACGGCCACCGCCAGCCACGCGCCAAGGCGTTGAAGCGATTCCGGAAGTTCGAAAGCGCGAAAGACGGACAGGCAGCTCCGCAAGAAAAACACTGCCGTCAGGGCCATCACCACTCTTGCAGCGGGCAGCGGCGAAAATCCGAGCGCCAGCAGTGGGGTCATCAACCAGCTCAGCAACGGCCCCCAATAACCCGACACCGCCAGGTCTGTTTGACCGTGCAGGTAATAGCCGGCGACACGCAGATACGCCACGCCATCGGGATTCAAAGCATGTCGTCGCACCACACCGGCCAGCAGCAGCAAGAACAGTTGCGCCAAACTTGCGGCGGTGATGCCGGTCAGGCCGGGCCCCTTCCCTGCTGGCCCATTCGTTCCGGACGAAAGGTTATCTGCTGGTGTTGACGAGTTCACGGATGAGTCAGGCTATCGGAATTCTTGTTCGCTGGCCAGCGGCGTGGTGATCCGGGCCTGCCGCCTCGTTCCCCTTGATTTTGCCGTTGCCTTTGCGATGATGCCGGGGGTTCCTGGGTTCCAGCCGCAACCCGGTTTCACTGTGCGCCGCCGCTTCAAGAAATACCAACTGGCCTCGTCCCGAGGGCGCGCCGGCAACTTCCTCTACTGGTTGCTTGCGCTCGCCCTCGCCGCCGCGCTCGCCGCGCTCTGGTGGCACTCCGGCCGCACGCATCCCACCAAATCCGAATTCATTCCCGTCACCGTCGCGCGCCCGGTTGCCCGGCCGCCGTTAGCCGTCACGCCTTTCACTAATACCACCACCGCCCCCTGGCCGCGGCCCGTGCAAAACGTCTTCGAAGCCCAGCTCGCGCTCGTGCAACAGGGCATTTCGTCGGGCTCGCTTGATGGCGTCAGCGGCTCGCAAACCCGCGCCGCGTTGATGGCTTTCCAGCAAAAGGCGCAGCTTCCCGTCACCGGCCGGCTCGACGACGACACCAAAAGCCGCCTGCTCCTCACCAACTCGCCCTACACCACCTATACCGTCACCTCCAACGACCTCGCCCGGCTGCAGCCGCTTTCGCCCACGTGGCTCGGCAAGTCACAACAAACTGCGCTCGACTACGAAACGATTTTGGAACTGGTCGCCGAAAAAAGTTTTTCCCACCCCGATTTGATCCGGCGGCTGAATCCGGCCATCAACTGGACGAACGTCCCCGCCGGAACGGTGCTGCGGGTGCCGGATGCGGTTTATCCGGAAGTCCACGACAAGGCCGCGTTCGTAATCATTCACCTTTCCGCCAAGAGCCTGGAGGCGTTTGATGAAAACACCAACCTGCTCGTGCACTTTCCATGCAGCATTGCGCGGCTCGTCGAGAAACGGCCCGTCGGGGAACTGCATGTGCAGGTCGTGGCGCCCAATCCGAATTACACGTTTGACCCCGACGTTTTTCCCGAGTCAGCGGAGGCGAAGCAATTGAATCGGAAGCTCATCGTGCCGCCCGGGCCGAACAATCCCGTGGGGGTCGCGTGGATCGGGCTCGACCTTCCCGGCTATGGCATCCATGGCACGCCAAGTCCCGAACAGGTGGGCCGGACGGAGTCGCACGGCTGTTTCCGGCTGGCGAATTGGAACGCGGAATACCTGCTGCAACTCATCGAGGTCGGCACGCCGGTTTACGTGGAGGAATAAGCCGGGCCGCGCGGTCGCGGAAATTCAAACCAGGGCGTTATTTCAGCAAACCGTCGGGCAAGGCCGTGCCCCCGGAGGGAGTGGTGGCCGTCGTGGCCGGGGCCGCGGCGTTGAGTTGTTTGCTGATTTCGTCGGTGATGTCGTTTTCGCCGTTGGAATAAAGGACGACGGTGGTGTTGGCCCCGTTGGCCACCCGCGCCGAAGTGTCAATGACCATGGAGTATCCGGCCCGCTTGGCCTTGTCATTGACGGCGGTCTGGATGTCCTGCATCAGCAGATCCATCATGCGCTGCTGGTCCAGGGCCAGCTTGTCCTTGGCCTGTGATTCGAAGGTGGTCAGTTCGGCCTGGTAGGACTTGACCTCGTCCTGCTTGGCGTCCGCCTTGGCCTTGCGCGCCGCCTTTTCGGTGTCGGAGATCATCGTGTCATCCGCGGCGTCCTTGAGTTTTTTGTAGTCGTCCTGCGCCACGGCGGCATCAGTCGCCATGCTCTTGAGCTGCTTCTCCATGTCGGTCTCCTCCTTTTCGAAGGCCTTGCGCGCCTGGTCGAGCTTGTAATATTTGTCGAAGACCTTCTTGAGATCAATGGTTGCAATCCGGTTCGGAGCGGGCTGGTCCGCCGCGGCGAGCAGGAGCAGCGGCAGGGAGAAAGCCAGCATCAATTTCAGAATTGTTTTCATAGGGTGATGATTGAATCAAAGCGGGCGGGCAAAACCAACTCCAAATTGGAACTTCCCGCTGCCGCTGTTGAACTGGTCATGACGGATGGGAATGCCGTAATCCAGGCGCAACGGGCCAAGGTTGGGTATGTCAATGTGCAGGCCGACGCCCCAGTTGTCACTGTAGCTGCCGGTGTTGCCCGCATTGAACTGGGAAAACCCGGGTTGCAACTGGTTGATCAGCCCCTCGTTTTGCTTGCCGATCACAGTATAACCGGCGTTGCTCCAGGGCCGCGCGGAAACGTTGCCGATGTCAAAAAAGGTCGCGAACCGCACCGGGCCCATGACGGGAACGCTGTATTCCAAGGAACCCATCCAGAAGGTGTCGCCGCCGATGGGCTCGTATTCGGAGCCGTCCTGCGTCACCTCGCGTGGACCGACGCCCGGATAATCAAAGCCGCGCAGGTCGCGCAGGCCGCCCAGATAATAGCGGTCATAGAAAGGCACGTCGTCAACGCCCATGGGCTGTGCCACGCCGGCGCGGCCCACGACTTCGAGGACATGCCCCTTGGCAAACCCCTTGAAATACCAGGCGGAGGAAACCTCCGTTTTCAAATAGCTGCGGTCGCCGACAGTCATCTCCGTCGAGATGGAGGTGCGGTTGCCGCCGTTGGGCAGTTTCACGTCGTTGCGCGAGTCCCAGGCCAGCGAGGCCTTGAACCGGTTCAGCAGCGCGGTGCCGGAATCATTGAGAATGGTGTTGGGCGAGTTCAGATTGACGTTGAAGACATTGACCTGTTCGAGGTTGTATCCAATGGTGCCGATCAGGAAATCGCTGCCGAGGGCGCGGGTCAGCCCGACCCGGAAGCCGGTGTGGGCGAGGTCATAGAGATTGTTGAGGCTCTGGTAATCAGACACCTGACGGTAGATGCTGGTGTCGAGGATGAGCTTGCGGCCCATGAACCAGGGCTCCTGAAAGTCCAGTTCATAGTTCTGCACGAGCGCGCCCACCTGGATGTACAGCCGGACTTTCTGGCCGCCGCCCTGGCCGATGAAGTAGGGCGGCTTGAACAGGTCGAAATTCCGCTCCTCCACCTGGACAAAGCCGGAAATGCTTTCCACCGTGTCGTAGCCGGCGCCGAAGGTCATGTTGCCGGTGGACTGTTCCTGCACGGTGATGACCAGGTTCTTGGTGTCTGACGGCAGCGTAGGATCCGACTCCGGCTTGGCGTCCACGCCGGTATCCGGCGTGAAATAGCCCAGCCCTTCGAGACGCCGCTTGCTCAGGTTGACCCGCAGCATGTCAAAGGTGTCGCCCGGCGAGACCGCCAGTTCGCGCCGGATCACGCGGTCGCGGGTTTTGACATTTCCGCGGATCTCAATTTTCTCAATCTTGTATTGCTGCGATTCCTGAATGTGGTATTCGAGGTCCATCGTGCCGGCGTCGGTGTTGGGAATCTGGACGGCGTACAGATTCGGGCCGCCGCTGCGGACATCGATGTAGCCCTTGGAGCCATAAAAATCCTCGATGGCCTTCAGATCGTCCTTGAGTGA
>DATMLG010000219.1:0-9213 GCA_035570675.1 Verrucomicrobiia bacterium
GCCCGCGTTCGGCAAAGCCGTGACCCCATTGGAAGCGACGCCAATATAATTGCCCTCCACCGTGTTGCCACTGGTGCCGGAACCGTAGAAATGAACACCGTTGCCCCCGTTTCCCGAAACCAGATTCCCCAGCCCGGCCAGGGCGCCGCCGACGGCACTGCTCTCCACCCCTTGCTCGAGATAAATGCCGTCGCCCGTGTTCGGCAAGGCCGCGACCCCGTTGGAGGTCACGCCGACGTAATTGCCGTAGATTTGGACCCCGCCGGTGCCCGCGCCGCCCACGCTGATGCCGGCGCCGTTGCCGGAAATCAAGTTCGGCGTCCTCGCATTTGTGCCGCCCACGAGGATGTTGAGCGCACCGCTCCAGATTCCGATCCCCGAAAGCCCGTTGCCGATGGCGGTCGTGCCGGACGGGTCCGTGCCGATATAATTCCCTTGCACCACGAGATTCGCTGTGCCGGGATCCGAAACGAAGACGCCATATTTAACATTGCCCGAAATCACATTGCGCGCCTGGCGCACCGCGCCGCCGATCAGGTTGCTCGTCGAACCTGCCACCACGTAAACGCCGGAATCCGCGTTCGGAATCGCCCCGTTACCCGTCCCGTTCAAGCCGATGTTATTTCCCTGCACGACATTGTTGCTGACATCGTCAAGAAGGATCCCCGCACTGCCGTTGCCGGATATGAGGTTGCCGGAACTGACGTTGTTCGCGGGGGAATTGGTTCCGCCCACCATCATGCCGCTCGCTCCGTTGAATTCCCAAATCCCGCCGACAACATTGGACACGGCGTAAGTGCCCGTCGGATCGGTGCCAATGTAGTTTCCCTGAATGATGGTGCCAACTGTGTTGGTCCCAATATGCGTGGCTGCGGGCTGGCCGTTGGTCCCAATGACCAGAATGGCGTACTGGGCATTCCCGGAAATGACATTCCCCTGGCTGGCGATGGTGCCGCCCACGATGGTGTGGGTTGCGCCGGTGTCAATGCTGATGCCTTGATACGCGTTTCCGGCGGCGTTCGTGCTGTTCGGAGCCACGCCGATGTAACAACCTTCAATGCGATTGCTCACGGCATAGGCATATTCCACGGCGATGCCCAGGAACGGAAAGCTCTGAATGGACAGGCCGTCAATAATGCAATTCGCCGCATAGATCCGCAACCCGCAATTGAACAGAGTGTTTGGGTAAGCCAGTTCGGGACTCAGTTGCGCCCCGCTTATCGCAATCACAGGATGACTGGAGTAGCCGGGCTGGGTAGTCGCATCAATCACCGTTCCGTTGGCGATGAGGGGCGGCAGCTCGCCGCTGAGATAAATCGTGTAAACGCCATTCGAATAGCCGGGGTCGTTGGCGGAAATATTAAATCGAATCGTCGTGCCCGGATGGTCGTTGGCGTAATAAAGCGCCGCGCGCAAGCTGCCAAAGCCGCCATCGGCCGTGTTCGTGACGACGTTGGTAAGCGCCGTGGTTGGCAGGCCATAAAGATGGGCCGCGCCCGCGCGGTCGCCGGGACTGAGCGCGTAGTTCCCGATGCGGTAGTAATACTGGGCGTAGTAAGGCGCATTGGCATCAATCGTATCAGCGATGTCCGGATTGGTGGAAAACAGGGTGCGGCTGTAATGCATGACGGACTCGAAATCATAGGCGCCAAAAGAGGTGGAATTCGTGTCAATCACATACAAGTTCGACACGCTCGCCCCCTCGCCGCTGGCGTTGGTCCCGCCGCTGTCGCTGCCGATCATATTGGTGAAATTGACGGTGATGTAGGTGTTGCGGTCAATCCGCACGTGCTCATGCTGGAAGCCGAGCAGATGGCCGGTCTCGTGGCAGACCTGCGCGCGGGACAGGGTGTCAACCGTCATCACGCCCGGTATGGTTGCGACGAATGTGTCCGTTCCCTGCGTGTAATCGAAACGGAGCAGCACGTAATCCGGCTGGTTGGTGTAGGGGACGAAATGAATATTCGCGGCCAGTTCCCACTCCTTCATGCCCTCCAGATAAATGGTCTGCTCGGCCGGGGTGACGTTCGTGTCAAACTTGTACGGCACAATGCCGCCGGGCCACGGCACACTGTTTGTGGCCACGCCTTGATAATAGTTCGAGCCAAACCCGGCCAGCGGCCAGGCGATGGCGAGGACAAAAGCCAGGATGCATCCAAATTTCCGCGCGGGAAAAAAACTGCTCGCCGTATTCATGTTGCAAAGGCCGGTGGTCGTTGGTCGACAAAGTCAGAAGTCGCTTTACTTTGCACATTTATTTGCATTTGTCACGCAAATTATGGCTGGCACCACGCGGAAAATACGGTGCCGACGGGAAAAACACGGATGCGGCGTCCGCCGCTCGCAGGATGTTTATGAGGGAGTCTTTGCGTTCGGCGGAGTCGCTTTGTCATCCTGCTTTGGGAAGGCCGCCGGCCATTCGTCCACCGGTTTCGGGGGCTTTTTCCGTTTCACGACCGGCAGCGCCACCGCCAGCACCAGTACGAAGAATCCGGGCACATCCCAATCGAGGTAAAATGCCGCAACCATTCCCAGGATCAGACACATCCACACTACCACTTGAAATCGCGGCAGCCAGGCGCTGAACCCGGGGTCGCTCACCGCCCGGATCATGGTTCCAATCGCCTCGAATATCCGCCACAGGCTGAAAAGCAACATGCCCGCGAGGACTATCCACACGTAGTTCGGAATGCCGCCGCCGGTCTTCACCGTGAAGCCCACCTGCGGCTGAATGCTGAGCTGCCAGAGAATTCCCGCTTCGCCCAGCATCGGTGCGTCGCTGAAGTTGGAGAGCAGCCTCGGCATGCCCAGCACGCCGTTGGGCAGTTCCACGACTGTCGCCAGCATTTCGGTGGACAAGGGATAGGCGCGATCAAACCGCCCGTTCTTCCGCGCCGCACCAATCCCAAACGCGCTCGCCGCCACCCCGTAACCGTCCACAACCGGTCCCGCGTCCACGTCCATCGCCCAGTCGGAATTCGTGATGTCGTTCGGGTACTCGCGAAAACCCGCGGCGGCCATGCGTTCCTGCCAGAAAAACTTGTCGTAAAGCGCGTACCACCGTTTCGCCTGCGCGGGCCAGAGTTCCGGCGAGGTGATGCACTGATAGGAATTGGCGCAGCCGCGCGCGTCAGATTCGGGGCGGCCGGAATTGGAATTGGCCGAGTACGGCGGCAACTGGTGGCGCGTGGCGTTTCTTCCGATGAACCCGCGCAAGGCCCGGTTCAGGAACTCCGAATGGTCCGTGCCGAGAACAGCGTCCGCGCGCTTGATGCACATGAGCGCCGCCATCACGTCGCCCGGATAACATTCCCCCGGATAATCATCAAGCAGCCCCGAGTTCGATGCGTCCAGTTCCGTGGCAAACGTTTCCACCTGGTCACGCAGCATGTCCATATGCGCGCCGTCATGAAGCAGCTTCTCCCGCGAGGTCAGGGCCGCAATGACCAGCATGCGATAGAACACATTCTCCCGATGAAGATAATCGTTCCCCCAATGCTTCTTCACCCACGATGCGTGTTTCGGATCAATCACCAGTTCTGACGCCGCGATGATTGCGTCGTGCGCAAACACCTTCGGCTCGACGCCCGCCGCATGGTCACCGGCGTCCCAGGCAGTTTGCAGATTGTCAATTCCCCACAGATAAAACACGGAACCGAACAGTGGCCATTCGGTTCCGGAGATGTCAGAAGTGGATAGATTTTCCGCGCGGCCTTCGGTGACGCGCTTTTGCGCCCAGGCGGCGTACCGCGGCGTCAGGTTGCGGTAAAGCCGCCACGCCGCCTTGGGAATGCCTGGTTGTTGCAGCGCTGGATCCCGGATGTCCAGAAAAGCGCGGACTGGCGAGTAAACGAACAATGCCGCCGCCAGCAGCACGACCAGCAAGGAGTTAATGAATGCAATTATCCGAATCATGCCTTACAAATTCGCCGTTTGACCCGGCATTCGAGGGCGGTGTCTTCGACGATGGATTCATTCAGGTTCATTTAACCTGCTTGCGATGGATGCTTCAAAATTTACACCGCAAGCGGGAGAGATTCGCTGAATTGGAGTTTGACCCAACCCAGCATCTCGAGATTTCTAATCGCCTCCGCAAGGCTATTTTGCTTGTTGGCATCTGCCTTCCAGAGCTTTTTCCACTCCAGGATATAATCAAACAGGTCCTGTTCCGAAACTTGGTCGGGATCGCGTTCCTGCTTTAGACTTTGCACAGCAAAAATCACCGTCGCCACCTCTTCTGCTTGATCTGTATTCTTGATACGGCTGAAAAGATCGACAGTTTTCTCAATTTTTCGCGCAAAAGGCTTCAATTCTTCGGTAAGCTTTGCTCGGTCTTGCTCAAAGCGGGGCCCCACCTTCAAGGTCGTCATCCGCCCAAGCTGCTGTTCCGTAACCCAGTTGTTATTGGCCAGAACATTGATCGCCTCCGTCACCCCGTCTGCGAACGGACCGTAGCTGCCTCGTTTGAATTGGAAGCCGGTATCCAATCCTTGCCGCGTTAGAACGTAACAAATTTTTTGAAAAATCACACGGCCTACGGCATTGGCATAAGGCTGCCTTTCCAACTCATAAAGCACTTCCACGAGCGCAGCCCACTCCGGTCGCAGTTTCTCCCGTTTTTTGCCCTTCACCAGAAACTCAATCTGTTGCTCGGCACCAAGGAACTCGGGTTTCAGTTGGGCAGCTGGTGCACCAAAAGGCGCGTATAGTTCAACGGGGATTCCCAATCCTTTGAGCTTGAAATACATTAATGGCCCCACTGTTGACCATTCCAGCCCGCCGTTTCCGCAGCCCAAAGGAGGAAAGGCCACGGAGGTGATTCCCCAAGATCGATAGTGCTCCACGAAATAATCTAATCCTTTTTCCACATCGGAAAGCCGTGTCGCTGCTCGCCAATGACCTTTCGTCGGAAAATTAACGATCGAGGTTCCTGCTAAGTCGGTATAATGATAAGGCTTCCCGAGTTGCACTTCTCCACGATTGCATCGCTCAATGTAGTCCGCGAACATATCGGGGTACTTCTTCTTAAAAAGCTCGGCAATTCCTTTGCCCATAATCCCGACGCAATTCACCGTATTCACGAGCGTCTGCATCTTGCTCGCGAACATGTCTCCGATCAGGGCTTTAATCATAAATGTCTGGATAATCAATTAGTGGAAAAACAGATCGGCATCAATGGTGATCGAACGAAGAAAGCCAACTTCGGTCAAAGATTTCTTGGCGATGCTATTCAGGACAAAAGCCCCCTCAATCAATTCAGGGGGAATCCTTTGGGGAATAAGGACTTCAGCACATTTTGCGCTGCTATGTTTCCATTCTCGGATTTGGTCTTCAGGATGCTTCCAGCTGCGCGCAAAGATGGTGTCCAAGTTCAGTAAACTAATTTGATCAGGTGCGTAGAAACGGACGTAAGTGCTTGCTGCATTCTGATCACTAATTACAGTTCCTTGAATCATTAAAACTCGGCTGGCAACACGGAGAACACATAGCTTGGGAGCTTCATGACGCCGTTTTGACATCATCGGATTCCGCGCATGAAAGTAGAGGTTGGCGTATTGGTGCAATTTCAGTCCTCCCGGCACTTGCTTCTTGTCGCGCTTTTCCTGAATCACCTCCATCGCCACGGTGGCATGAGCCAACTTCGACGCCCGCTCATGCGACAGAATCCCGTGGGCCAGTACCGATGGAATGTTTTCAATCGGCATGATGCACTGAAACTCGGTGACGCGCGGATCCATAAAATCGAGATCAGGCTACACGGTTGCGCTGAATTCCGCCACGCTCAATTCCCCGCTTAGCAGCTTCAGCAGGCCAGAGAGCGTCACACCTTACTGCACCGTTACGCTCTTGGCCAGATTTCGCGGCTTGTCCACGTCGCAGCCGCGGGCGACGGCAATGTGATATGCAAACAATTGCAACGGCACCGTCGCCAGCAGCGGATAAATCGGCTCCAACGCCTTGGGCAGATAAATCACATCGTCCGCCACTTTCCCTATCTGCTGGTCGCCCTCGGTGGCCAGCGCGATGATCGGCCCCTTGCGCGCGCGGATCATCGCCAGGTTCGCCATGGTCTTGTCGTACATCGAATCCTGCGGCACCAGAAACACCGTGGGCGTATGGGGATCAATCAGCGCAATCGGCCCGTGCTTCATTTCCGCCGCGGAATATCCCTCCGCGTGGATGTAGGAAATTTCCTTCAGCTTCAACGCGCCCTCCAGCGCGATCGGATAATTATAACCGCGCGCGAGAAAGAAAAAGTCCTCGGCCTTGTGGTATTTGTGCGCCAGCTTCTTGAAAATCGCGTCCTGCGCCAGCAATCCTTCAAGCTGTTTGGGCACCACCTCCAGCGCCTTCAAAATCTCCAGCGCCCGGCCCGCCGAGAGCATCCGCATCCGGCCCAGATGCACCGCCAATAGCGATAGAATCGTCAGCGTGGAAACAAAGGCCTTGGTCGAGGCGACGCCGATTTCCGGCCCCGCGTGCATGTAAATGCCGCCGTCGGATTCGCGCGCGATGGTGCTGCCCACCACGTTCACGATGGCCAGCGCCTTGTGGCCGCGGCGCTTGGCCTCGCGCAATGCCGCCAGCGTGTCCGCCGTCTCGCCGGACTGCGAAATCACCAGCAAAATCGTGTCACGATCCAGCGGCGGGTTGCGGTAGCAAAATTCATGCGCGTACTCGATTTCCACGGGCAGGTGGGCGAGTTCCTCGATCAAATATTCGCCCACCAGCGCCGCGTGCCAGCTCGTGCCGCTCGCCGCGATGATGATGCGGTCCACCGTGCGCAATTCCGCCGAAGTCATGTTCAGGCCGCCGAACTTTGCCGTCGCATTCTCCAAATCCACGCGCCCGCGCAGGGCGTTCTCGACCGTCCGCGGCTGCTCGAAAATTTCCTTGAGCATGAAGTGCGGATATTCGCCGCGTTCGGCGTCCTGCGCCTCGAATTCCAATTTGCTGACCTGCACGTTCGCGGTGTCCGTGCCCAAATTTTGCACCTCAAACCGCTCGCGTGTAACCGTGGCCACGTCGTAATCGTTCAGGTAAACGACCTTGCGCGTGTGGGCCACGATGGCGTTGGCGTCGCTCGCCAGAAAATTCTCGCCGTCGCCGATGCCGATGATGAGCGGCGAGCCGCGTCGCGCGCCAATGATGGTGTCCGGCTGGTCGGCGCTCATGACGGCCAGGCCGTAGGTGCCGATGACCTCGCGGAGGGCGTCGCAAACGGCCTGGGCCAGCGGGTTGGCGCTGGAATTCTCCGCGGTGCGCCTGGCGTAATAATCGCCAATCAGGTGCGCGAGGACTTCGGTGTCGGTTTCCGAGCGGAAAGTGTGGCCGGCCTTGACGAGCCGGTCCTTGAGGCGGTCGTAATTCTCGACCACGCCGTTGTGCACGACGGCAATGCGGCCGGTCTGGTCGAGGTGCGGATGGGAATTTTCGTCGGCGGGCGGCCCGTGAGTGGCCCAGCGGGTGTGGCCGATGCCCAGGTTGCCCTTGACCGGATCGCTCTTGAGAAGCTTGGAGAGGCCCTCGTCAATTTTGCCCTTCTTTTTGCGCAACTCTGTTTCGTGTCCGTTCAGGACGCACAGTCCGGCGCTGTCGTAACCGCGATATTCCAGCCGCCGCAAGCCCTCCAGAATGATGGGGGCGGCGGATTGCCTGCCGATATAGCCCACGATGCCACACATATTCGAGTTTATTCCAGACCGTCCGACCGGCTTGAACGATTATTGCGTTCCACGCGCATTGGCGCTTGCGGAATGAGCCTATCACAGGTAATAGAGAAATGTATAACATTTTGTAGCTGAGGAATTATATGGCGCCGAGCCCCAGACAGTCCGTCAACACCAGCAACGTCCTCTCCGTCATCATGGGCGGGGGCCAGGGCAAGCGCCTTTTCCCCCTCACCAAGGAACGCGCCAAGCCCGCCGTCCCGCTCGCCGGCAAATACCGCCTCGTGGACATCCCCATCTCCAACTGCATCAACTCCAGCCTCCGCCGCATTTACCTGCTGACGCAGTTCAACTCCGCCTCCCTCCACCGGCACGTCTCCCAATCGTATAAGTTCGACCATTTCAGCGGCGGGTTCGTCGAAATCCTTGCCGCCGAGCAAACCTTGTCCGACGCCTCGTGGTACCAGGGCACCGCCGATGCCGTCCGCAAGAATCTCATCCACGTCCTCAACCACGATTTCGAGCATTTGCTCATCCTCAGCGGCGACCAGCTCTACCGCATGGATTTCCGCGAGATCATCAACGAGCACGTCGAGACCGGGGCCGACCTCACCGTCGCCACCATTCCGGTCGGACGCAAGGAAGCGGAGGCCTTCGGCATCATGCAGATTGATGCCGACCGCCGCATCACCCGCTTCGTCGAGAAACCTAAGGAGCCCGCCCTGCTTGATTCCCTCAAGCTCGCGCGTTCCTCCTACCCCTCGTTCGGCATCAAGGATGACCGCGAACTGCTGCTCGCTTCCATGGGCATTTACGTCTTTAAGCGCGAGGTCCTCGTGCATTTGCTCAATAACGACCAAACTGATTTCGGCAAGCACATCATTCCGGGCGCGATAAAAACCCATCGCGTCTTCTCCCACGTCTATCAGGGCTACTGGGAGGACATCGGGACCATCCGCTCCTTTTTCGAGGCGAATCTCGACGTCACCTCCGAACTGCCCCGGTTCAATTTCTTTGACATGGCCTCGCCCGTATTTTCCCGGCCGCGCTTTCTCCCCGGCTCCAAGATCAATGGCGCGCACATTGACCACGCCGTTGTCACCGACGGCTGCATCATCAACCATGCCCGCATCAAGCACAGCATCGTCGGCATCCGCAGCCTCGTCGGCGCCGGCAGTGAACTCAACCGCGTCATCCTGCTTGGTTGCGATTATTACGAGTCCCAGGCGTCCATCGACGAAAGCACCCGCAGCAACCGCCCGCGCATCGGCGTCGGCCTCAACACCCGCATCGAAAACGCCATCATCGATAAAAACGCGCGCATCGGGGATAACGTCGTCATTTCTCCCGCCGGCAAACCCGAGAACCACGACCACCCGCTTTACTTCATCCGCGACGGCATCGTCATCATTCCCAAAAACGGCGTCATTCCTCATGGCACGGTGATCTAGCATCTGGCGCGCAGATGGAGCGCGGAGCATTGCGCCGCCCTTTCCGCAAACCGTCCCTTCGCGCCCGTCGCGCGATACCCAAGGTCGTTTGG
>DATMLG010000220.1:0-3241 GCA_035570675.1 Verrucomicrobiia bacterium
GGACGGCTCTGGCGGTTCCGAAAGGGATCTGCCAAGCGAAAGGCGCCGAAAGGCGAGACAAACTGAGCGTCCGCGCCGGGAAGGATTCGAGAGCAGGCAAGCCTCGTCAACCTTCCGAAACGCCGGCGATGTTAAAAACGACACCGCCCGCTTGTGAGCGAAAGGCAACCTGAGAGTTAAGAGGCCAGACCCGTGGCACCGGGCCAACGCACCGTCAAAAGCGGTGGCCGACCCGGCGCAAACGGTGGAGACGCGGATACGCAATCACGAACGTGTCTTTACCTGGTTGGCCGGCCGGCGACCGCAATCGCCAGCCGAAGCGAGCCAAGAGGCCTCGCTCAAAATTCAGCGACCGCAAGGCGCTGGACGGCCCTGCTATGAGGCCGGCAACTCCGCTTGCCGTGGAGAATGGCGTCGGGAAGCTGGCAGCCAATGCGCGCCAAATGCCAGCACGGGAAAGAGAGAGTGGCGAACTCCCAACCCCCAATTTGTCCCTGCCTGACCGCAAGGTCGGGCAGGGGCTTTTTGTTTTCAGATTTCAATTCCCCAACCAGATTCCGTAATGATCGAATATCGCACCGGCAACCAGCTCGACTTGGAGCAGGTGGTTGAATTGTACCAAGCCTCGACCCTGGGCGAGCGGCGGCCGATTGACGACCGGCCAAGGTTTACGGAGATGTTAAAGAATGCGAACCTCATCATCACGGCCTGGGAGGGGGATTTGCTGGTCGGGATTTCGCGCGCATTGACGGATTTCTGTTACATCACATATCTGGCGGATTTGGCGGTGCGGGTATCCCATCAAAAGCAGGGCATCGGCAAGGAATTGATACGTCAAACCCAGCTTCACGCCGGGCCGAAGACGAGCATGGTATTGCTGGCTGCGCCGGCGGCCGAGAAATATTATCCGCACATTGGATTCACTAACCTGCCGCAGGCGTGGTTTTTGAGGGGCGGCGACAAGATCCATTGAAAGCCTGTAAAAGAATAAATAAGTTTTTGGCAGGCATGATAAAAAGACTTGCGGGAAACGGGCGTTTGGTCAAAATTCTGAACATACATTATTAATTTGGGTCGGTTACTCAACTAAAGGCAATTTATGGGACGCATATACAACAACATCGTTGAAACGGTCGGGCGCACTCCGTTGGTGAAACTCAACAAGGTGACGGCGGGCGTGGACGCCACGGTTCTGCTGAAATGCGAGTTTTTCAATCCGCTCGGCAGCGTGAAGGACCGAATTGGAATGGCGATGATTGAGGATGCGGAAAAACGCGGTGTGCTCAAGAAGGACACCGTCATCATTGAACCGACGAGCGGCAACACGGGAATTGCGCTGGCGTTTGTGGCGGCGGCGAAGGGCTACAAAATTATTTTGACGATGCCGGAGACGATGTCGCTCGAACGGCGCACACTGCTGGCGATGCTGGGCGCGAAGCTGGTGCTGACGCCGGGCAGCGAAGGCATGAAGGGCGCGATTGCGCGCGCGGAACAACTGGCCAAGGAAACGCCGAATGCCTGGATCCCCCAACAGTTTGACAATCCGGCGAACCCGGAAATCCACCGCAAAACCACGGCCGAGGAGATTTGGGCTGATACGGACGGCAAGGTGGATATTTTGGTGGCGGCCGTCGGAACCGGCGGCACGATTACCGGCTGCGTGGAAGTAATCAAGGCCCGGAAGGCGTCGTTTGAGGCAATCGCGGTTGAGCCGAAGGATTCGCCCGTGATTTCGCAGACGCTGGCCGGACAGCCTCTGAAACCCGGCCCGCACAAAATTCAGGGCACCGGGGCTGGGTTCGTGCCGAAGAACCTGCATTTGAAGGACAGCAAGGGAAATCCCCAGATTGTAGAATGTGTGCAAGTGTCTAATGATGATTCATTTGCAATGGCCAGGCGGCTGGCCAAGGAAGAAGGCCTGCTGGTGGGTATTTCCACGGGCGCGAATGTGGTTGCGGCGCTGGAAGTTGCCAAGCGGCCGGCGAACAAGGGCAAAATGATCGTCACGGTGGCCTGCTCGACGGGCGAGCGGTATTTAAGCACGCCGCTGGCGGCGGAAGCCAAAGCCGAAGTCGGTGGTTAACCCGGCTGAAGATCCGCAACTCTGGCTGTTGCAAGCGCTGACCTGGACATGCTTTTTAAGGCGTTTTGGCCTGTTAAAAATAGTTGTTGCGTCGGCGGCAGTTTGCGCGTAAGTATATCGAACAGGTCTTAACAGCCGTGTTCGGTAAAGCAGTTGAAGTCACTCTTCGGCGCGGTTGTTTTCCCAAAATTCTAAAATTCTAAAGTTTTCGGGGACAGAAAGTCTCAAGACCTCTCTTACTAATCAGCAGATGAAGACAAACATGAGTCCAGCTACAGGCAACAGCAACAGCAATGCGACGGAATTCGGCGCGGGCTATCTGGAAATCTCCGAAAAAGGGTTCGGTTTTTTGCGGACCTCCGAGAACCATTTCCATCCCAAACCGACGGATATTTTCGTGACCCCGGACACAATCAAGCGCAGTTTTCTGCGGGAAGGCTGCCTCGTGGCCGGCCCGACGCAGCCGCCGCACCGGGGCAACAGTCCGCAATTGAAATCGGTGGACAAGGTCAACGACATGCCGTTCGAGGATTACACGAAGGCGATGCGTTTCGAGAACCTGACCACGATTGATCCCATTGAAAAATTTAATCTGGAAACCAGCCCCGACCTGCTGGAAACGCGCATCATCGACCTGGTGACGCCCATCGGCAAGGGCACGCGCGGGCTGATTGTGGCCCCGCCGCGCACGGGCAAGACGACGATTCTCAAGCAGATCGCCAACGCGGTCACCACCAACCATCCGGACGTGCATGTCCTGGTGCTGCTGATTGACGAGCGGCCCGAGGAAGTGACGGACTTCCAGCGTTCTGTGAACGCGGAAGTGGTGGCGTCCTCGAACGACCAGGATTTGGAAACACATGTGCGGCTGTCGCGTTTCATGATTGAGCGCTGCCGGCGGATGGTGGAATCGGGCAAGGACATTTTTGTGCTGCTGGATTCAATCACGCGCGTGGCGCGCGCCTACAACAGCGTGCACGGCGGCAGCGGACGCACCATGACCGGTGGCGTGGATGCCCGCGCCCTGGAAATCCCGCGCAAAATGTTCGCTTCGGCGCGCAAGATTGAAGAGGGCGGTTCGCTCACGATTCTGGCGACGGCGCTGGTGGACACCGGGTCGCGCATGGATGAATTAATTTTCCAGGAATTCAAGGGCAC
>DATMLG010000221.1:0-2437 GCA_035570675.1 Verrucomicrobiia bacterium
TCAAGGTGCCGCCGGTGGTATTGGTGTACGGCATCAAGACATTTGCCGTCGTGGTCAACGCCAACGTGCTGCTGCTGACGGTCGTGCCGCCCGTATATGAGTTCGTCCCATTCACGGTGAGCGTCCCGGTGCCCGACTTGACCAGCCCCAGCCTGGCTCCGGCCCCGCTGTTGCGCAGGGAACCGCTGAAAGTGGAACTGCCGTTGCCAAGCGTCAGTGTGGCGGAGATGCCCGGAGCCGTGTTATCAACTATGCCGCCCGTGCCCGAAAGATTGGCGAACGTTTCGCTGTTGCCGTTCAGATCGAAAGTTCCACCCGGCGCCAGCGTGACCGTTGCGCCATCATAAATCTGGTCGCCACCAGTGCCGGTGATCCTGGCCAGCCCGCCGTTATTTACCGTCAACCCCGGGCCTCCGACGCTGTGCGTGCCGCCGTTGCTCGACTTGTTCAGATTGACAATGCCCCCGTTGACGATGATTCCCGTGCTGCCGTTGTCGCTGGTGCCGGAGGTTGTCCAAACACCGCCGCCAGCCTTGGTGACAATGAAATTTCCGTTGTTCGGCGAATTAACCGCGCCGGAATGGCCGGCTGCGCCCGTAGTCAACACATGCCCCGAAGCCACGGTCCACACCTGATTTCCTCCCAGGTTGAGCGTGCCGCAATCCACTGTCAGGTCGGCGGTTGCATTGCCGAGACTGATGCCATTGTTCAGGGTCAGGGTCGTACTGCCGCCGATGAAAACCGGCGCGGCGGGGTTGCTGATCACTATGCCTCCCCAGGTCACCACGTTGCCGAGATTGTTGGTGCAATTCGCCGATGTGGCCACGGTGACATCCCAGATGCCATTCTCATTGGTCGCCGGCGCGAAACCTCCGCTCCAACTGCCGCCGGATTCCAGGGTAACATTATTATTCGCCTTGAATTGATCCGCCGACGCCGCTGGAACAGCCGGGCCGAATACGCAGCTGAGCAACAGCCATTGCGGCAAAAAGAATGCGAGGGCGGACGATTTCTTCATGATAACAGCATTTCGACCGGCTTAAAGAAGGCCTTTCTTCATTGGTGGGCGGAATCTAGCTTCAGCGTGTACGCAAGAAAATCATCCAATACCTTGTCGAAACCGGCGCCGCCCGGAAAACCGTGGCCGCCTCCCGGCGTCATCCAATACGTCGCGTTCGCGCCAACCGCCGTCAATTTTTCATAAAGTGCCTTGCCGTGCAGTCCGGGCACGATGGGATCCCTTTCGCCATCGCAGATCAACAGTGGCGGTAAATCTTTTCTGACATGTCCCATCGGGCACATGCTGTTGTATAACGCCCTGTGTTCCCCGGTGTCCGGAGTGACACTATGAAACAACAATCGTAATCGTGGACGGGAATCATAGGGAATTTTGTCATCCGGCCCGCGAAAGGAAACATTGCCGTTTTCGTTGGTGATGACGTCGTCAGGTCCTTGATTCCAAAACCGGACAAAATCCGTTGGCGGAATGTAACTGAAGCTTCCCGAAACCCGGGCGCTGACACCTTCAAGCCCCGGCGTCGGTCCGCCATCAGCAAAATCCTCCGGGACCATTGCCACCATCAGGCTCAAGTGGCCACCCGCCGAACCGCCCGTGACGTCAATCCGCTCGGGATCAATATTGAAGCGCCCGGCGTGCTGGCGGATGAAACGAATCGCGTTGCGGCAGTCGCGGATGTTCTCCGGAAAACCGCCGTCGCGACCAAGGCGGTATTCGATGGAGAAAACAGCCAGTCCCCGCCGTTTAAAAATCTGCCAGCCGCCGACTTGTTCCAATTGCGATGCCGCGGCGCCGCCGGACCACCAGCCACCGTGTATTTCGACGATGGCCGGCACCGGAACAGCTTCATTGGCCGGTAAAAAGGCATTTAACTTCAAATCCTTTCCGGCGACGGTGCTGTAGACGATGTTTAATTCGGCATGGGCGGCCGGAACATCCCCGGCGTACATTTGTCCGCCTGCCAGGTTAATTACCAGACCCGCGGCGGCAAAAATAATGGCGAACGGTTTTTCCATCGGCGCAAAAAATAAAAAGAGGGGTTAAAAGCTTGGGTTGTCTGCTTTTATGTATCTCCTTCGCAGTAGTGCGGCAATCCCCGTTTTAGGGGATATTGGCCGACACGAGACTCGGGTAGGCTCAACTACCACTTGTGAGTGAACAGGCTGGATGCCGCATCAACGCGTATCGCCATCCAAAATCATTCACAAATCGCAACCGACGATCTCTAACACATGGAAACCATCCCCGTCCCTGTCGCACAAAAAGATTTGAGTCCCGCCGCGCCCGCGCAGACGTATCGTGGCCCGTTTGCGATCATGACGGTGTTATTTTTCATGTGGGGGTTCATGACCGTGTTCAATGACATATTGATTCCGCGGTTCAAGGAGGCCTTCACGCTGGATTATTATCATGCGATGT
>DATMLG010000222.1:0-4711 GCA_035570675.1 Verrucomicrobiia bacterium
GGTCCAGTCGAAGCCCAAGCAGGCCGTAAAAAGGTCGTCGTCACCGGCTGCTTCGACTGGTTTCATTCCGGTCATGTGCGGTTTTGCGAAGAAGTCAGCGGCCACGGAGATCTTTACGTGATTGTGGGGAGCGACGTGAACGTCCGCCTGCTGAAGGGCGGGGGCCATCCGCTGTTTCCCGAGGAGCAGCGCCGTTACGTTGCCGGTTCGATCCGGTTTGTGAAGCAGGCGCTGGTTTCCACCGGGAGCGGCTGGCTGGACGCCGACCCGGAAATCCGCCAGCTCAAGCCCGACATTTTTGCGGTGAACGAGGATGGCGACAAGGGCGGCAAGCGCGAATATTGCGAGAAACTGGGCATTGAATATCTCGTGTTGAAACGCACCCCGGCGCCGGGGCTGCCCGGCCGGACCAGCACGGACTTGCGGGGCTTTTGAATTCATCCGAATCGCATGTTGGCGTTGCAATTGGCCGGGAAATGGAATTAGGATGCCTCCGCCGCCGCATGGGAAATAAAGTTTGAATGACCATCAACTCCGGCAATGACATCATGAAAAAAATTCTGCTCGCCCTTTCGCTGCTCGCCGTTCTTTTCAATTTCGGCTGTGGAAAGAAATCCGAGGATGCCGGTGGAACTGCCGGCAGTAACAGCAGCAATGGCGGCGCCAAGCTGGTGATCGCCGTCATCCCGAAGGGCACCACACACATTTACTGGCAGTCGCTCAAGGCGGGAGCCGAGGCCGCGGCCAAGGAATATAATTGTGACATCCGCTGGAACGGGCCGGAGCGGGAAGGGGACCGCGAGCGCGAAATCCAGATCGTCGAGGATTTCATCGTGCAAAAGGTGGACGGCGTGGTGCTGGCGCCGTTGGACCGGCAGGCGCTCGCGCCCTCGGTGGACAAGCTTGCTGCGCTCAAGATTCCCTGTGTCATCGTGGACTCGGACGTCGCCACGAGCAACCGGGTCTGCTTTGCTGCGACGGACAATTACAAGGGCGGCGTGCTGGCCGGAGAGCGCATGGGCAAAATTCTCAACGGCAAGGGCAACGTCATGATTCTGATGTACGAGCCCGGTTCGGCCTCGACCACAGAACGCGAGAACGGGTTTATTGACACGATCCAGAAGGAATTTCCGGACATCAAAATCGTGGACAAAAAATATGGCCAGGACACGGTGGAAACCGCGCTGCAAGCGGCCGAAGACCTCCTCACGCGCAACCAGGACGTGCAGGGATTCTTCGCGTGCAACGAATCCACGGCGGTCGGGACCTTGCAGGCGGTGCTCAGCCAGAAGCGCACGGAAATCAAGCTCGTTGGTTTCGATGGTTCGAAAGCCCTGCTCGATGGATTGCGCGCCGGACAAATTGATTCGCTGGTCGTACAGAACCCCTACAAAATGGGGTACGAAGGCGTAAAGGCGGTGGTCATGGCCATCAAAGGGCAGCCCGTGGAAAAGCGCATCGACACTGGCGTGGCGCTGATCACACGCGACAACCTGGACGATCCCGCGACCAAGGAACTGCTTCGGATTCCATGACTGATCCCCGAACCGACTCTCCGGCATCCGGCGCGACAAATGATGTTGTGCTGCGGATGAGCGGCATCTCGAAGCGATTTGGGCCGGTGCAGGCATTGTCCGATGTTTCCTTCAACGTGCGCAATGGCACGGTCCACGCCCTTTGCGGTGAGAACGGCGCCGGTAAATCCACGCTGATGAAAATTCTTGCGGGCGTTCACCAACCGGACGACGGAAGCATCGAACTCAACGGCGTGCCATGCCGGTTCAACGTGCCCGGCGACGCCATCGTCGCGGGCATCTCGATGATTTACCAGGAACTCGATCTCGCGGAGGACCTGACGGTCGCGGAGAATGTTTTTCTCGGCGCCGAACCACGCGGCTCGCTGCCGTTCACGATTGACCGCCGCGCGATAACGGCCAAAACGGCGGAGCTGGCCGCGCAGTATGGATTCAACGTCAAGCCGGACGAACTGGTGGGAAAATTAGCCACCGGCGACTGCCAGATTGTGGAGGTGCTGAAGGCCTTGCGGCGGCAGGCTTCCATCATAGTCATGGATGAACCAACGTCGTCGCTTTCCGAAGCCGAAGCGAAGCGATTGTTCGGCGTGGTACGTCAATTGCGTGCGCGCGGCCTGGCGGTGGTTTATATTTCGCACCGATTGGAGGAAGTCACGGGGCTGGCCGATGACATCAGTGTTTTGCGGGATGGAAAGGTAGT
This sequence comes from Verrucomicrobiia bacterium, assembly GCA_035570675.1. Lineage (GTDB taxonomy): Bacteria > Verrucomicrobiota > Verrucomicrobiia > Limisphaerales > Pedosphaeraceae > DATMLG01. The sequence continues at coordinate 2,236 of DATMLG010000222.1, forward strand.
GCGTTCGGCGCGCGCCGCGGAAATGGACATCCCGTCCATCGTGCGACACATGGTGGGGCGCGAATTGAACGAGTTTTTTCCGCAAAAGGACGCCACCGTGGGCGGGGTGCGGGTGCAGGTCAAAAATCTTTCATCGGCGGAAGGCGTGCGGAATGTTTCATTCAACATCCGCGCCGGCGAAATTGTGGGCATGGCAGGTTTGATGGGCGCGGGCCGGACGGAGGTGGCGCGGGCGTTGTTTGGCGCGCAGCCGAAAACTTCCGGTGAAATCCGCCTGGACGATGCGCCGCTGGACATCGAATCACCCGGCGATGCCATCCACCACGGCATCGCGCTGTTGACCGAGGACCGCAAGCGCACGGGCTTGTGCCTGGAACTGCCCTGCTTTTGCAATGTGACGCTGCCGAATCTGGATGTCCTGGGAATGAGATTTTTGCTCCGGCCCGCGCAGGAGGCGGCCGTCGCTCAGAAGGTTGGCTCGCAAATGAACGTGAAATGGAGTTCGCCGCGTGCGCCCGCGAATTCGTTGTCCGGCGGCAACCAACAGAAACTGCTGGTCGCGCGCTGGATCCTGGCCGAATCGCGGTTCATGATTTTTGACGAGCCCACGCGGGGCATTGACGTGGGGGCGAAGCGGGAAATTTATGCCCTCTTGAATGAACTGGCCAAGCAGGGCAAGGCGATTCTCTTCATTTCCTCCGAACTGCCGGAACTGTTCGGCGTGGCCGACCGGATTCTCGTCATGCGCCGGGGCGAGCTGGCCGGTGATCTTGTCACACGGGACACCAACCCCGACGCGGTGATGCATTTGGCGGCGGTGCCATGATATGAACCGGCTCATCCGACAACTGCTGCCGTTCGCAAGCCTGCTGCTGGTGGTCATCATCCTGTCCGCGTGGAAGCCCGCGCAGTTCCTGAGCATGGCGAATGTTTCGAACGTGCTGCGGCGCTCGAGCGTCAATGCCATCATCGGCCTGGGCATGACTTCCATCATCATTTCCGGCGGCATTGATCTCTCGGCCGGCTCGATGCTCGCGCTCGCGGGCATGGCCGGCGCGTGGGTCATGCTCAAAATGGGCGGCGACAGTCCCACACCTCCGCAAATGCTCGTCGGCACCGTCGTCGGCACGCTCGCGGGCGGCGCCTGCGGCTTGCTCAACGGACTGGCGATCACGCAGTTGAAATTGCCGCCGTTCATTGTCACGCTGGGCACGATGAGCGCGTTTCGCGGAATATCCTATGTCATGAACGACGGCGAGCCGTACAACGTTCCTGAATACGTCTTCCTGGGCAACGGCGAAATCTTGGGAATGCCAGCCTCGGTTGCGATTGCAGCGGTCATCGTGGTGTTTGCGATTCTGATGCTGCGTTACACGCCGTTGGGCCGTTACACCTACGCCATCGGCTCGAACCGTGAGGCGAGTTTTCACGCCGGCGTGAATGTGAACTGGAACCTGACCGTCATTTACACCCTCGCCGGGCTATTGGTGGGTTTTGCAGCCATGATCGCCACCAGCCGCACCATTTCCGCGCAGCCCACCGCAGGCTACAACCTGGAGCTGGACGTCATCGCCGCGGTGGTCATCGGCGGCGCGAGCCTGAACGGCGGGCGCGGGACCATCCTCGGCACGATCATCGGCACCCTGCTGATTGGTTTTCTCCGCAACGGCTGCACCCTCGTCGGCATCCGGACGGAGGTGCAATTGATCGTCATCGGCGCCATCATCATCATCGCCGTCGCCGTGGATCAAATGGCGCGGCTGCGGGCAAAATGACGCCCAATTTTTGAAAATTAACCAATGAATCCTCGCGCTGAAAAACTCGCCACCCTGTTGAAACTTTCGCACACGCTGGGCGATGCACGCCAGCCGCTCGCCATCCTCGGCGAGGGCAACACCTCCGTGCGCCTCGATGCCAGGACGTTCCTCGTCAAGGCCAGCGGCAGCAACCTGGGCAGCTTGCGCAGCGGCGACGTCGTCGAGTGCAAGGCGGACGGATTGCTCTCCCTGATGGACCGCAAACAGATTGAAGACACGGAAGTGGACGCGGCATTGATGAAATCCCGAGTGGACAAGCGCGCAAAAAAGCCGTCGGTCGAGGCGTTGTTCCATGCGTGGCTGTTGACGCTGCCGGGCATTGAATTTGTCGGGCATACGCATGCGCCGGCGGTGACGGCCATTCTCAGCTCGCCACGCGCGCGGGAACTTGCCGAAAAGCGAGTGGTTCCGGACGAGATTGTCTGCTGCGACGCGGCCTCGGTATTGGTGCCATACATCGATCCCGGACTACGGCTGGCGCAGGCGATACGCACGCGGACAGAAGCGTTCATCCGCAAGCACGGTCAGCCGCCCCGCGTGGTGTTGCTGGAAAATCACGGCATCATCACACTGGGCCGGACCCCGGAGGCGGTGCTGGCGGCGATGTTGATGGCGGAAAAGGCGGCCGGCATCCGGCTGGGCGCGGCGAAGCTGGGCGG
>DATMLG010000223.1:0-4796 GCA_035570675.1 Verrucomicrobiia bacterium
CTCCAGCGCGCCATTGTTGGTGCTGGCAATGTCATTGGCATTGCCGTCGCCCGGCCACCAGCCCACCAGGCCGGCCGGCGCCGGATAACAGGTCTGCCCCGGAGCGCGAACAGCCAGCAAAAGTCCCGCCGCAACCAAAAGCCCCACTTGTACAATACGCATCAAAATTAAGAAAAGCAGCAACGGTGCCAGTATGCGTATGTCCTCAAGGTATCAGCTCAAATGACACATAACACATTCGTGATCAGACGTTAACGTCATAGGAAAACGATTCTCAAGACTGACAATCGAAGGCCCGGCTAATGAGAATATAATCTGATTCTCCGCGCTAATTCGCCGCCAATACCTTGCGGCACCAAGGAACGCAGACGGTAAAACACGCTCGACGAAACCACGACGGGATTCGCCCAGATCATGTCGCTGAGTGTGGGATTCGAAACCAGCCCTGAACCGGCGCATTGCCAGCTTTGGATTTTGGCCTTCGCTCGCGGAGAGATCGTGCCGAATATTGACAGGGAGTGGCAGCGGGATACGATTTGCCGACCCCTTTACTATTCTCCCATAACATGAAACGAGCAAAAGCCAGGACGTTTCCGGGCAAAGCTTTGCCTGCCCAACCGGCCCGGATGTCATGGGTTCGCTGTGGAGTCTACGGATGTTTTTTTCTTTCAGGTTCAACCTCGTTGGTTTTCGAAGTGCTTTGGAGCCGCCAGTTCGTGACCGTTTTCGGCAACAGTTCCTACGCGGTCAGTGCCGTGCTTTGCGCGTACATGACCGGTCTCGGTCTGGGCGGGCTGATGGGCGGGAAGGTCGCCGATCGGATAACGCGACGGCTGATTGCTTTTGGTGCAATCGAGATTGCCGTCGCTGGCTGGGCGCTGGCCATTCCTTTGTTGCTGCCCCGGCTCAGGATTTTGGTGCCAGCTATGGGCGCGTTGTCATCGGAGTCGTTGTTGGTCAGCACGCTGACTCGTTTCGGGTTGTCCTTTCTCGTATTGGTGGTGCCCTGCTTTTTGATGGGCATGACGCTGCCGTTGCTGGTGCGAGGGCTGGCCGAATCGGACCAGTCCATCAGCCGACGTATTGGCGCGCTCTATTGCTGGAACACGCTGGGGGCCGCGTTCGGCTGTCTTGCCGCGGGCTTCTGGATGTTGGACACGCTTGGTCTGCAGCAGACGAATCTGTGGGCGGCGGGCGTAACTCTTTTCGTCGGGTTTGCCGCGTTCGCCCTGTCCAGGCCGCTGTCATCCGTGAAAGAACCAATGCCCGCGTCTGAATCCAGGGCAACCAACCGCCCGGCAAAGCCGGAACCGAACCAGCAAATGCACGTGCCCGGCCTGCTGTTGTTGGGCATCGCTTTTGTAAATGGATTGGGGAGTCTCATGTGCGAGGTGCTGTGGTTTCGCTACCTGGCATTCCTGATACTTGAACGGGCGGCTTACGTATTTCCCACCATCCTGTGCATCTACCTGCTCGGACTGGGGCTCGGCGGATTAATTTACAGTTTGCTGGCGGGACGAATCCACTCGTTAACCCGGGCGCTCGGAGTAATCGAATTGCTCCTGGCCATATCGGTGCTGGCAACGTTTGTCACCGGCGCGTGCCTGTTTGCCTCCGGGCCGCCCCGGCCATTGGATCTGAACGGCATCGCGTTAATCACGGTGTCGGTGCCAACGGTTTTGATGGGCATGGCCTTCCCGCTGTTATGCAGCCTATATGGCCGGCACGTGCAGGAACTTGGACGGCGGGTCGGAGTGCTCTTTGCCGTCAACACGGCCGGCACGGTGCTCGGGTCACTGCTGCCAATCTTCGTGCTGGTGCCGCTGCTTGGGATTCAGAAAAGCTTCTTTTTTGCGTCATTGCTTTACGGTGGGGCTGGACTGGCATTGCTGGCCCATGGCCGCAAGGCAGACCGCCGGGGCATGGCTTGGGCGGCGGCAGCTTATGCGGGCGCGGTGCTGTTGTTCTTGACCGTTTTGCCTTCCAACCTCTGCCAGCGTGTGTTCCTGGCCACGAGCTTTAATCTCGCCAGGCACACCGACATCCTTTTTTACCGTGAAGGCCGCACGGGGACGGCCATTCTGACGAGCAACCGGGTGGACCATTGCAAGGCGGTTTACATTAACGGCGTTGCCGAGGTGCCCCTGCTTTATGCCGATCAACTCTGCTTCAAGATGCTTGGTGACCTGGGGCCCATGCTTCACCCGCATCCGGACAATGTTTTAATGATCTGCTTCGGCGGAGGAATTGCCGCCGGGGCGACGACCTGCCTGCCGGAAGTAAAGTCGCTCACGGTCGTGGACCTGGAGAGCAGTGTGGTGGAAGGCGCGGGCCTGCTGGCCAGGGAAAACAATAACCTGCTTCAGAATCCTAAATTGCACGTCGTGATTGATGACGGTCGCAACTACATAATGACCGCGCACCGCCGGTGGCCCGTGATCATCACCGACTCCACCCACCCCAAGACTTCCGACAGTTGGGTTCTTTATACGCAAGAGTTCTATCGCCAGGTGCGGGATCACTTGACCGACGACGGCGTCTTCGTGCAATGGGTGCCCCGGCACGGCTTGAGCATCGCCGAGTATAAAACCATCCTCCGCACTTTCGAGTCCGTGTTCCCGCACGCGAGCCTTTGGGTAAACGAAGGCATGGAGGAGCAGGGCCAGTTCGTCACATACACACTGTTGGTCGCAACTCCCCAGCCGCTCAACATCGATGTGTCTCAATTGCAGGAACGGCTCAATGCCGCACCGGTGCGTTCGGATTTGGAGCCTTATGGATTGCATACGCCGGCGGGATTTCTGGACGCCTACCTCTGCGCGGAGGACACCTTGCAACATTGGGTGGGTGAGGGACCGGTCAACACCGACGACCTGCCGGTGACCTATTACACCACGCGCTACTCCAAAAGCGGCGAAACGAGCTTGCCGGGATTCTTCGTCGAGCCGATGGAGGACATCTGGCCCCGGCTGACGAACACAGGTTCCGCGGAATCGGCCGAGCTGCTTCACCAGGAGCTTGCCTTGCGGGCGAAGGCCGCTCGCCTGGCTTTTTCCGGCCGGTTGGATGAGGCTTACGCGGTGCTGCCGGATGATGTCCGTTACCAGCGGATGCGCCGGCTCTCTGAGGACGAACCGCGTTACGTCGATGCCTTGCGCGACCTCTATTGGAACAACCCGCAGGGTCTGGTTTTCCTGGCTGAACTCAGACTTTCCGGTCCCAAGGGCGCGCAAGCCATCAAGCCGCTCTATGAGCGGGTGCTGGAACTCGACCCGAATAATGTTGCGGCGTTGACCATCCTCGGCGGCATGCACTCAGACGCAGGTGAAATGACCGTTGCCGAAGATTACCTGACCCGCGCGGTGCGCTTGGACCCAAAATCCGGTCCCGCTCAATACAACCTTGCCCTGCTGTTCGACCGGACTGGACGCCACGCCGAAGCGCTCCAACACTATGAAAAGGCCGCAGTCGTTTCAAACGACCCGATGTGCGAAGATGTGTGGGGAGTTTGTCTGGCGCAGGCAGGCCGCAACGCCGAGGCCCTCCAATGGTTCCGCCGGGCGGTGGAACTGCAGCCGACCGAAATCCCTCCCGGCCTCCATCTGGTATATTTGCTCGATCAACTGGGGCACACCCAGGAGGCCCTCACTCATGCGCGCTTTCTCGTGAAACTGGATCCCGAGAATAAAACCTTCCTCAACTTGCTGGCCGAACTGGAAGCACGAAGTCAAATTCAATCCAGGCCTTGATCCGGGTCAAAATCTTGTCGGAAGTCAAAAGCTCTCGCGCCGCATCGCTGCATGATTTCCGTCAATGCTCTAATTTACCAGCTTGTACCAATTATCCCGCTGCCGCGGCTCGTAGCCCAGATCACGGATGAGCCGTTGCATGTCGGCGACGCCCATGCGGAACGTCGTGCCCGCCTGGCTCACCACATTCTCCTCAATCATGATGCTGCCCAAATCGTTCGCGCCATACTTCAGCGCAATCTGCCCAATCTCCTGCCCCTGCGTCACCCACGAGCTTTGCACGTTGGGAAAATTATCCAGATAAATCCGGCTCAACGCCTGCGTCCGCAGATATTCATGCGCGCCCACCGTCGGCGCCCGCAGCTTCGTGTGCTCCGCCTGAAACGTCCACGCAATGAACGCCGTGAATCCCTTCGTCGCGTCCTGCTGCGCCCGCACCCGCTCCAGATGTTCGATGCGCTCTTCCACCGTCTCCACGTGGCCGAACATCATCGTCGCGCTCGAATTCAACCCCTGCCGGTGCGCCACCTCCATCACGCTCAACCAGTCGTCGCTCATCGCCTTCAGCGGCGAAATGCGCTTGCGCACGCGGTCCACCAAAATCTCCCCGCCGCCGCCGGGAATCGATCCCAGTCCCGCCTTCGTGAACTGTCCGATGATTTCCTCCAGCGGCAGATTGAACACCTCGCGGAAATGGATGAATTCGCTCGGGCTGAAACCGTGGATGTTGATCTGCGGAAATTTCCCCTTGATGTGCGCGAGCAAATCCAGATACCACTGCATTGTCAGCTTCGGATGATGCCCGCCCTGCATCAAGATCTGTGTGCCGCCCAGCGCAATCGTCTCCTCAATCTTCTTGTCCATCTCGTCGAACGTGATGACGTAAGCATCATCGTCGCCCTCCACCCGGTAAAACGCGCAGAACTTGCAATACACATTGCAGACGTTTGTGTAGTTGATGTTGCGATCGACAATATAGGTGACAATCTCGTTGCCCCTGCCTCGAAACGCTTCAGCCTTGGCCATTTGACGGCGTCTGTCAGCCAG
>DATMLG010000224.1:0-9137 GCA_035570675.1 Verrucomicrobiia bacterium
CCGCGAGCAACGGCCGGGCCAGTGTGATTCGCGAATTTGCCGGGGAGGGATTGCGCCATTTCATCCCGGCCAGTCCCTCGACGCCCGCGCCACGCAAAAGACGCAGGAAAAAAAGTTCAACCTGGTCGTCCGCATGATGGGCCAGGGCGATGACGCGGATTTTCCGTCGGAGAGCGGTCTTCGCCAAAAATTTATGACGCAGTTCGCGCGCGGCCATCTCGATGGATTCGCCCCGCCTCGAGGCAAAAGCACGAACATCGGCCCGGCCGGCGACGAACGGCAGCCCGAGTTTTTTCGCGGTTTGTTCGACGAGATGCTGGTCGGCGTGGCTGCTGCGGCCACGAAGCTGGTGGTTAAAATGGGCGACGGCCAGCCGCCAATGATGCGCGGGCGTGAGTCGCGCCAGCAGGTGCAGCAAAACCATGGAATCGAGGCCGCCCGAAACGGCGATGAGAACGGACTCGCCTTCGCGGAAAAGTTTCTTCGCGCGAACGGATTCCTCGACCCGGCTCAGCAGATTGCTCACGGTGCCATGCTAATCGGCATGGGCTGCGCGGGCAATGTTTGTATGGAGAACGTCCCGGTGCGCCGGGGCCATTGGAGCGGGCCGCCAAAGCTGTTGATTTGCGGGCCATTGAGGCTAACGTTGGCGGCGCATGCCAACGATATCATTGCATGAACTTATCCCGGTGCTCCAGGTCGCGGTGGGGCCGGTCATCCTGATCTCGGGTGTCGGGCTGCTTTTGTTGACCTTGACGAATCGATTTGGGCGGGCGATTGACCGTTCGCGCCAGCTCGCGTCCGAGATGCGCGATGCTTCGGGTGCCGATCGGGAGCGGCTGGCAAGGCAGGTGGAAATCCTTTATCGCCGCGCAGGTTTTATCCGGCTCTCCGTCGTCATGGCAGCAATCTGCCTGCTATTGACCGCCCTGCTGATCAGCGCCTTATTTCTGACGGCGCTGATGAAGGTCGAGGCCGGGCTGCTGATCACCGCGCTCTTCATTGCCTGCATGGCTTCGCTCATTGTTTCCCTGGGCGCCTTCATCAAGGAGATACAACTCTCACTTCACGCGCTCAAACTGGAACTGGAGCATGTGCGCAGTAACAGTGCTTGAGTGATGCAAAGAGAAGCCGCGCCTCTCCGCCAATCACGCACACGCCAACGGCTGAAAATGGCGGCCGAGGATGGGCGCGCTGGGAGTCTTGAGCCAGCCTTCCAGGATGCCGGCATAGATCGAACGGAAATCCACGTTGTAACGGATGTCGCCGTTCAATAGATCGCCCGGGGCCAGGCTGGGATAGTGTCCGACCAAGCCGGCGCGGACTTTCTCGCCAACGACGAACATCGGTGCGGCGGCGCCGTGGTCGGTGCCGGCGTTGGCATTCTCCGTGAGGCGGCGGCCAAATTCGCTGAAGGTCATCACCAGCACGCGGCCCATGTTGCCCTGCGCCTTCATGTCGTCGGTGAAGGCCTTGACGGAATCGCCAAGTTCCTTGAGCAGCCGTTGCTGAGTGTTGATCTGGTTGGTGTGGGTGTCGTAGCCGCCCTGGGACACATAATAGATACGCGTGGGCAAACCGCCGCCTATGAGCCGCGCGACGAGGCTCAGCGAAGTGCCCAGCGGCGATTGCGGATAGGCGGCCTTGTTTTGCACCTTGGTGCTGACGGCGAGGATTTTGTCAGAGCTGACCTGGGCATCCATCGCGGTGCGTTCGAGAAAGTCCAGCGCCGAACCGGTGTGCGGGGATGGGCCGCTGATGGCGCCTATGGTGCCGCCGGAATTGACGTCCGAGCCGCCGTCGGCCGCCTGCGAATCCATGGCTGGTTCCATGTCGGGCGTGTTGAGTTTGCGATAAGATTGTTCGCTGTTGCCACCCCCTGCACCGTCGATGAAGCGGTAGCTCTGGGGATTCTGGAGGCTGACGCCGGTGGGCGTTTTGGAGGCGAAGGCCTGGGGCATCTGGTTGCCGATGCTCACGCCGACGGTGGCGTCGCAACCGGCGCAGGCGTTGTCGAAATAGCGGCCAATCCAGCCGTACTTTTCAATCCGCTCCGAATCGCTGGCGGTCTGCCAGATTTCAGTGGAACGAAAATGCGAGCGGTTGGGATTCGGATAGCCGACGCCCTGCACAATTGAAAGATTGCCGCCGTCGTACAGGGACTTGAACCCGGTCAGGCTGGGATGCAACCCGACTGAGTCATTGATTTTCAGGACGTCATTGGCCGCAATCCCGAGGCGGGGACGGGCGCTGCGATAGTAGTCATTGCTGAACGGGACGACGGTGTTAAGGCCGTCATTGCCGCCGGCCATTTGCAGCACGACCAGAATGGAGCCGTCACGTCCGGTGGCAACCTGCGTCGCGGAATCGGCCGCCTCCGCGTGGAGCGCAGAAAAGGTGTTGGAAAGAAAGGCGGGAACGGTCCACGAAAGCGCGCCGCCGAGGACGGTGGTGCGGAGGAAATCGCGCCGGGTGCGAAGGGTGTTGTCAGGTTTCATAAATCAGGCGAGTTGATATTCCGGGGTGCTCATCATGAGGCGGATGGTGTTGAGAATGACGTCGTTGTCGAGCGTGGGCTGGCCGTCGAGATAATCGCGCAAAGTTTTTTCCTGCTCGCCGCGAAGCTTGCCCTGAATCAAACGGCGTTCCAGCGCGGCCAGAAGCTTCGCCTTGTCGCTGCGTTCCTCCGGCGTGAGGATTTTGGAAACATCCACCGTGCGCGCATGAAGATTGTTCAGGCGGTTTTGCTGTTGCATGCCGCCGGTGCCGTTGCGCGGGCCCATGCTCATGCCGCGCAGGACTGAAACATCGCCTTCAACGAGGAAGGCGGCGTAATTGTACCGCGCGAGGAGGTTGGCGGTGTTGATCCAGCTCAAGCCGCCGTCCCAGCCCTTGACGTTGGGAGGGGCGAACAAATCCTGGCCCAGGCTCCGCGTGAGGCCGTAACAGATAAATGGCGCGGGGACATCTCGCTGCAGCACGCGGGAACTGCCGACGAGCCATTGCACCGGGCTCTTGACCTGGTTGCGGACGATGGAGTCCGAGTAAAATTCCTCGCTGTAAAACATCGCGGCGAGCAAGGGTTTGAAATTCATCCCTGTGCGGCGGAAATAGTCGGCAAGCGCGGTCAACAGCGCGTCAGACGGCGGTTCGCCGGCGAAAAAGTTCCAAAGCTTGGCGCTGATGAACCGGGCGGCCTGCGGTTGGGCGACGATTTGCTCGAGGACATCATCGCCGGTGAGGTCACCGGTGCGGCCGAGAAACGTCTTGATGCCGTCGTCGCGGAAACGCGGGCGATCGACGAATTCCTCGTCGCGAATGTCATAGCCCCAGCCGGTCAGGGCGCGCGCGCCCTCGGTGACGTCCTTCTCGGTGTAATGGCCTTCGCCGAGGGTGAACAATTCCATGACCTCGCGGGCGAAATTTTCGTTGGGATGTTCCTTGCGGCTCTGGGCCTGGTCGAGCCAGACCAGCATGGCAGGGTCCTTGGCCACGACGGTGAGGAGCTGAAGCCAGTTGCCGGTGGCATGCTGACGGAAAAGGTCGTTCTGCTTCCACATCAGGTAGGCGTCGCGCACCTTTTGCTCGCTCGTGGCAAAATGGCCGTGCCAGAAAAGCGTCATTTTTTCCTGCAACGGACGGGGGCCGTTCGTCATGCGTTCAAGCCACCAATGCTTCAACTCGACGGAGCGCTGACGCTCGATGCGCCGCTGCTCCTCCTGCATCGTCTTGCGCGTGGCGGGGTCCGCGTTGCGCAAGGCCGCGATGCGTTCCGGACGGCCGGGGTCGGGCTTGGCCCAGTCGGGGTTTGCCGTCGTATCGGGGATCTGCTCGTAATTAATCAGGGACAGCACCGCCTGTTCGGGAGTGAGAGCGGCCAGGCGCTCGATGTCCTCGGGCGTGCCACCAAAACCGGCGCGATTGAGCAGGTGCGCGGCGGTTGAGAAATCCCACTTCGAATTTTCAATGGGCTTCAACATACACAAGTTAAAACGTATGGCCCGCGCGAATTGTTTCAGCGCTTTTGGGCCATGTCATCGGGCGGCTGGTTCACAACTTAAACCAAGGGTCGTCTTTGACAAGCCGTCCACATGGAAAATGAGCATATTCCCTGCCGTTTTAGGCAGGGCAAAGGGTCTCAAAGGGCCTTAATGCGCGCAAGTTTGGGGCCGGCCCATCCATACTCCGTGGACGCCGGGGGAATAATGGGCGCCGACGAGCCGGGCTCCAGCGAACCAGGGCCAGACGCTTTCGAGCAGGCCGGTTTCAAGCGAAGAAATGTGGACCGGCACTTGAGGCCAGGGCGGATGCCAGATACGGAAGAAGCGTCTGGACATGGAATCTGGAATGGTCAGCGAGGAGTCTTCGGGTTGACGACGTGAGGGGTTTCCGTTGAAGGCGGTGTAGCGCTCCAGCAGAAATTCGTCGAGAGAATTGGTATCGCAAGGGCCGAACATTGGGTTGGGGTTGATTTCGGCGCGGTATTCGAGTCGCGGGAGATATGGAGAGCGATTGCGATTAAAAAACGGGGACGCCGGGATTACCTGGCCATGGAGCGCGCCGGCTTCGTGATTGTGTTGATAGTGCAATTGTCCGAAACGGTAAGGCAGGCCAAAGGCCAGCGGGCCGAGCAAGACACTGAGGGGATTGTCCAGCCATTCGGCGAGAAAATGAATGCCGGTTTCGCCGCGATGTTTGACGTAGGTGCGGACGTTCAGGAAGTTATGTGTGGCGATGGGCTTGAAGAGAAGCGTCCCCAACCTGCCGCCGACGCGGGGGCGCATGTCGCGCATGGTGAACGCCACGAGGCTGACGTACGCCCTGCCCTCGTGTAAATCGAGCGGGAACGGGACTTCGCGCTGGAGGGCTTCGGCGTCCACCTCGAAATGAAGGAACAGGACGCGGAGCCAGTCGGCATAAAACAATGGTTCGCCTTTGACACTGAGGAGGCGACGGCGGGCGGCGGCGCTTAGAGCAGACGTTTCGAACGCGGTCTTTGCCGTTTGTTGCCCGGGGAGAATTGTAGTTTGGTCATGGCTCATTCTTCTCGGAAAGTTGCTTCACGTGGTGGAGCACGCGAAGATGGATGGTGTGGATGATTTCATCCGACCATAGCGCCCAGTAATCTGATGGCCACATGTGGTGACGATACCAGGTGGTGCCTTCGAGCAGCGTTTTCCTGCCGCCATCCAGCGGCACGAGACGAAACTGGCCCGCTTCCGAAGCCAGATAACCGTCCAGATGCCTGGGGTGAATATTATGATAAGGCGTCCATTCTTGCAGCGGCTCAGGATTTTCCGTGACGGAAAATTTGAGCAGGCGCGGTTCATCCCAGACTTCAATGGGCTCGACAAACGGACCCGTGGAAAAATTGCAATGACGCACGGCCCCGACACCCTGGCCGTAGATTTCAGCGTAAATGGGATAGGCGACTCCCAACTTGAAGATGAGTTCATGCGGAGGCGGCAGTTCGGAAAAGGAGACCACGTTCCGCCACACCTTCTCCGGCGGAGCGTTCACGATGACCGACGATGTCACCTTAAACAATGGTGCGGTTGGAGGCAGGGTGTGCTCCAAAACCATGAACATGGGCATCAGGAGGATTCCGGCGCAGAAGAGCCGGGGAGATTCGGCTCGCGAGCGCAATGAATCCTGGAGGGCATAACCGACCATGCCGCCCAGCGATGCAATGGCAAAGGCCAAAGGCGCCGCCATCAAGAGACAGATGGCTCCCTCCATCGCAAACATCAGGAAGCCAAGTCCGGCCAGCAAGACCGCACTATTGGCGGCAATCAGGCAGGCTCCGAGACTGCGCGGCTGGTGATAACTGTAAATCAAGGCGGCCAGCAATCCCATGCCGAACGGAAGGCCGACAAATAGCGACCAACCGTAATCGCCAAGGATGGAGGTGCCCAATAATGCCGCAAGAAGTGCAAGGGCAACCGAGATTACCATGGCCACCAAGGCACTGCCGATTTTGCTTCGGGGAATGAGGGATCCGAGCATCGTCATCCTGCGCCCCGGTTTTTCGCCGGCGTTTTCAGGCCAGTTGCGCGCCGGCAGGAGGCATAACAGCGCGAAGAAAATCAGCTTGATCGCCGGGACAAAGAACAAAAGCACCCACCACGGGCTCCAGCCCAGTGACCGGAGCCGCCGAAGGGTCAGGATTGTTCCCGCCCAGATGAACGGCAATGATGCGGCAAGAAGTGTCAGATAATAAGACCGGTCTTCTATCGTAATATCGGATTGCCAAAGGTAGAGCCGTAAAAAGCCCGAATCAAAAAGGCTCCAGGGCTTGCCGAAGAAATATCCTCCAATAAAGCGATCGAGATTGAATTTCAGGACAACGAGCACCAGGCCCCAAAAAAGATAGGTGCCGCGCCCGAGAGTCCCATCCCATCGCCAGAGGTCGGAGATTTTTGGTTTCATGTTGGTTGAATTGGATTTGTTTGTTTGTGGAAGCTCAAGACATCTCAGTTTGATTTTATGGGATCAAGCGGTTGCAGCGCCTCATTCCGTTGGTGACAGCAGCGAAGGTCACGCAAGCCGAACGGACCCGTCGGCGGAAGGCCCCTGCGGATTTGGTCGTCCGAGAAAGAAATCTTTGGCGCGAGTTCCGGCGGCAGCAAGTTGCACGGTGGGCACGGTTCGGCCAGGCCTTCGGAGAGCATGCGGACCTGGGCGGTGGATACCAATGGCGCCGTCATGATTTTTTCGACAAACCAGCCAAGAGCATAGTGAAACCAGACCGGCATGGGAAAGGCCAAAGGACGTTTTCCGACAACATGCGCCACGCGCAGCACGGCCTGGCGCAGGGTCAGGGTCTCCGGACCGAGCACGGCAACCGTTTGACGGGACAGTGCGCCCTCCACGAGCGCGGCCTTGACCGCGCGGACCACGTCTTCAACGGCATTGGGGCGGATGGGTTTGTCCCGGTAGCCGACGAAGGCAAACAAGGGAAACGTATAAAAGGCATGGCTGAGATGGTCGAGCATATGGTCGCCCTTGCCATAAATGACACCACATTTGAAGACCGTGTAGTCAAGCCCGGAATGGCGCACGATTTCCTCGGCGGCAAACTTGGATTCGTGGTAGCCCGAGCCGCAGTCAGGCCGGGCGCGCAGGAAGCTGATCAGGATGATTTTTCGCACCCCGGCCCGTTGCGCCGCCTGAACGACATTGCGCGTGCCTTCGATATGTACGCGCTCGTAGGTCTGTTCGCCAAGTTCGCGGTTGATGCCGGCACAATGCGCGACGGCGTCGCATCCGGCAAAAGCTTTTGCAAGTTTAGCGGGGTCATTCGTGCCGATGAGAGCGAGAGTTGACCCGGGAAGGCCGCCGATGCCGGGGTCGGTCCGGTCGAGACCGCGGGCGATGAGAACGGTCTCATGGCCGCCCACGGCGAGCGCACGGGCGATATTACGACCAACAAAGCCGGTGCCTCCGGTGATGGCGATTTTCATCGTACGCCTCCCTTCCAGGCGGCGAACGCGTAAATGACCGGCAAACAAATGAACACCACATTGGTTGCATGATAACCCAGGCGCCAGAAGGTGTTTTTGAGATACGGCCGGACATCGAAGACAAACACGGCGGCGATCAGCCGGATGGTCCAGAACACAGCCAGGAACGTGCAAACGGCACGGGCCAGTCCACCGCCCGAAGCCAAGGCGCCGGCGAAGGTGAAGCTGACAAAACCAAAGCTCACGATGCAGAGGCCGATGAAGGCGTAATACACCCAGAAGAGCCGTCGCACGAATGGCGGCAGCGTGGCGAGATGCGCGCGCAGGTTTACCGCGCGGGGCATCAGCAAACCCGCGCAAATGAGGCCGAGATGGAGGAGCCCGGCGAGTTGGAGCAGGAGAATTAGCGTATTGGTTTTCATGGGGCCTTTCAGTTGGCGCCGATGGCTTGCAGCATCGGCAGGATGACGTTTCGAATGAATGCAGGATGAAAGAGCCAGAAGGCGGGAATCGCGGTCAGTACCAGGGTAAAAAGCCGGCCGCGTCCGGCACGGTGAGAAATGAATTTCCTGCCGAAGCGCGTACGTTCCCACAACAGACCTGTTCCTTGGAGAAGAAAGTAGGCCGTGGGCAAACCGTAGCCCGCACGGGCGGGCACGGAAAGAATGAGGTCGTGGACGAGACCGGAGGCGAGAAAGGTCATCAGGGTGGCCCCGGCAGCTCCCATGCGACGATACAGCGGACGAAAAACGAGGTCGTGGGCAATGCGGTTGAAGGCGGTGTTCCAGCGATGGCCCCAGAATTCGGCGAGCGAGGTTGATAATATTGGGGCATTCATCAACGGAGTTGCGTTGACGCCCAGGGTTTGCCACCCCAGCGCCAGCAGATCGAATGTTCCAAAATGGAGGATAAAAACGACCCCCGTCATTCCGGTCCACCCTTTCACGAGGAACCAAGCCGCGGGAACAACGGGGGTCAGTCCCCACAATAGCCAGATACCAAAAAGGGTTCTGAGAACGGCCTTGAGCCACGAAAGCAGTGGCGGCCGGGGCGTACGAGGCTCAGCATTGAGAAATTCCGTCGCGTCCATGCCGGGCCACGCGAATAGATAGGCAAGGTTTCGCCAGATCGGGGTGCCGGATCTCCTGTCCTGCCACCAGGTCAGCCATTTGCAGCCGAAGAACAGGGCGAAGGAAATGGCCCACATGAACACCCACGGTTGCAATGAATTGACGAGGAGAATTGCCGTTGCCGGCAGAATGATGATCGGCAGCCAGGCAAACACATTCGATGTCCGCGCCCCTGTTGTTCGAATGAATTCGACCGGGCGTGTCTCGCGGATGGCGGCGACTTTGTGATGTTCAAGGAAGATCATAAAACGAGCTGGTCAGATGACGATGATGCGCAGCGGGTTTGGCGGGCAAAGCACAGCGGCCGGCGAAACAGTATCGATTCTGTGCGATGCGACGGTAAATGGCGCGCAAGATGGGCTTGACCCCCGGTAGTTGCGCCAGGGCGAAGAAAGGCCACGCCCACCAGGTGGACCGGGCAAGGTGGACGACAGCATCGGCACCCCCGAGGACAAGGCCATCCGTAGTGAGGAGTTTCATTTCAAGCAATGGTTCGCCGTCCTTGAGACCGAGGAGCAGCCGGGCCCAGTCCGCCTGGAGCGGG
>DATMLG010000225.1:0-3475 GCA_035570675.1 Verrucomicrobiia bacterium
TGGCATCCGTCATCTGAACCAGCTTGCCCGATTGAAACCTGAAAACGCCCGCGCCGGCGGAGCCGATCCACATGTTTCCCTGGCTGTCCTTGAACAAGGCTGTGATGGCCTTGCCCTTAAATTTTTCGGTGATCGCAAGAGAATCCGGGCGGCCATCTTTCCATACCGCCAGGCCCGCGTCGGTTCCAATCCACAGCCGGCCGTCCCGGTCTTCCGCCAGTGCGGTGATGGAATCGGACGGCAGCCCGTCCCGCATTGTAAATGGCGTGAAATGCCCGTCCCGCCGGCAAATCAAACCGCCGCCAACACTGCCAATCCAGAGCGTCCCCTCGCTGTCCCCAAACAACGTGCGCACGGAGCCGCTGTGCAATCCCTCCGGCAGGCCAAAGGAGACAAATTTGACGCCGTCAAAGCGCGCTACTCCGTCGTCCGTCCCAATCCAAAGATAACCGTCCCGCGTCTGTGCGATGGAGCGGATCAAATCCTGCGGCAATCCCTGCTGCCTCTGCCAGGAACGAAAAGTAAACGGCAGCTTTCCCACCCCCAAGCTGACGCCACTCGTTTCACTCCCGCTCACGGTCACAAAATCACTGAAAGAAGTGGCGATGGCCATGTCGCTGAAAATCCATCCATCCCCACCTCCGCCGTGCCGGAGATGAATCTCGTTGAAGGAGGCATTGGCCCTGAATTTCGTTATCAAAGTCTCGGGTTGCGCGCCTTCGGCCGCGCCCGGGCCCAGGTCAGGATTCAACCAGACCGTCACCATGTCTTCACCGTTGGCGATATATTGCACCTTGAATACGATGGTGCATTCGATGCCCCGGTGCGGATTTTCATAGTAAAGAAAAGTTCCGGGGCTCGGGGGTGGTTCAGGCTTGGAGGAATGCAAATTCACATAGTCCGCGCCTTCATCCGAAACGCCGGTGGCATCGGCCTTGAACGCGCTGTAAGCCCAGGCCTTCAGGGCATTGCCAACGCCAAGACGTTCCCGGTCTCCCTCATACAATTCGAAGGCGGCAAAATATTCCTCCGTGCTGGCGTCCGAAAGTGGATCGACGTGAAATTTAAAGTAAAGGGTGTTGGTCGAGGAATCGTCCTCCTTCACCGTGCCGCCGAGGATGTCGCTGCCGCCTCCGGTTTCGTGGACCAGGGTCGTGCTCAAATCACTCCAAAGAATTGTCGCGGACGCCTTGTTCGAGCAGAGCAACATCCCCACCAACAGCCAGCATCCCAACAGACGCCAAGCCTTCCGGGGAACGGCCAAGGACGGGCTGTTTGAGGACGGCCGAACCGCAAGGCCAGACAAAGGGGACGGCCCTGAAACGGCGGTAAGTCTGTGCACCAGTTTATTGTGGCGGAGGCCGTCGATTCATGCAATTCGTTTATTGCACAAAAATCCATTTTTACCCTCAGATCGCCGAGGTTTTCGGCCATGTGACCCACCCCTGCCCTGCCCTGTCCGGCCCGGTTTCTCGCTTGGGTTCGTCAGCCGAATCTGCCAAGTTGGCGGCGGTGACAACGAACCTGCCCAAACCGGCGGCGTCGCGCACGGACGCCGACGCCCGGTTCAACCCATGGCTTTTCGCGCTCTTCCTGATCGGTGTCATCGCGGCACGCTGCCCGGAGGTGTTGCTGGGCAAGGCGACTTTTTTCTACCGGGATTTCGGCATCTTTGGCTATCCGCTGGCGCATTATCAGCGGGAATGTTTCTGGCGGGGGGAAATCCCGCTGTGGAACCCGCTGAATCTATGCGGCATCCCCTTTCTCGCGCAATGGAACACAATGACGCTTTATCCACCGTCCTTGTTCTACCTGGTTTTTCCACTGCAATGGTCCCTCGGAATATTCAATCTGGGACATCTCTTTTTCGGAGGGATGGGAATGTATTTTCTGGCGCGGCGCTGGACGGGCCGCCAACTGGCCGCTGCGGCGGCGGGAACGATATTCGCCTTCAACGGCCTGAGCTGGCATGCGCTGATGTGGCCCAACAACAGCGCGGCGCTTGGCTGGATGCCGTGGGTGGTGCTCGCGATGGAAAAGGGCTGGCGCGACGGCGGAAGAAGACTGGCGCTGGCGGCGCTCGCGGGCGCGATGCAACTCCTGGCGGGTGCGCCGGAAATCACCCTGCTGACCTGGGTATTCGTCGGCCTGCTCTGGCTGGCGCAATTTTGGCGGAACGAAATTCCGCGCGGCCGGATGATGGGAAGGCTGCTCCTGGCGGGCACGCTGTCGGGCGGGCTGTCGGCGGCGCAACTGCTTCCCTTTCTGCAACTGCTCGCGCATTCGCAACGGAACGCGGGATACGGCAATTCAGCCTGGTCGATGCCAGCCTGGGGCTGGGCCAATTTTTTTGTGCCACTGTTTCATTGCGAGCGGTCCATCCTGGGAGTTTTTTTCCAGAACGAACAGCAATGGACCTCCTCCTATTACATGGGCACCGGGACGGTGGCCCTTGCCCTGCTGGCCGTGGCCCGGGCGCGGCAGCCGCGCGTGTTTTGGCTGGCGGCCCTGGCGGTGACGGCGGTACTCCTGTCCATGGGCGATCAGGCGCATCTTTACGACTGGCTCAGACGCGCCTTCCCGCCGCTGGGCGTCATGCGGTTTCCGATAAAAATTATCGTGCTGACCGTCTTCTCTCTGCCGTTGCTGACGGCGTTCGCCTTGAACGAAAAACCGGCCCCGCCGCCGGACGCGCGGGTTCGAGCCCGACAATTCCTGACCGTGGGGATTATATTGCTCGTGGTCATCGCCGCAATCCTCGGCTACGCCCATCGCTTTCTCCTGCCCAACGAAACCTGGGCGGTGACGCTTGAGAGCGGAGTGAGCCGGGCAGTTT
Organism: Verrucomicrobiia bacterium; assembly: GCA_035570675.1. Lineage (GTDB taxonomy): Bacteria > Verrucomicrobiota > Verrucomicrobiia > Limisphaerales > Pedosphaeraceae > DATMLG01. Next base: position 2,837 of record DATMLG010000225.1, read on the forward strand.
TTCTATTTTTCATCTTGGGCGCGGCCTGGGTCGCGGGCCGGGCGGGAACCGCAAGCACAAAGACCCTGGCAGGGGCGGCCTTGCTGCTGCTGCTGGCGCTGGACGCGATGACCCATTCCACAAACCAAAGCCCGACCGTGACCACCGCCGTTTACGGCCCCCTGGAGATTGAGAAAACCATGAAGGCGCGTTTCGGGGAATCGCGCGCGATGTTGCATCCGTGGCTGCAACAATTCATGGCCAACGCCGCGATCCCGGATCCGGTGGGGTATTACCTCGGGCAACGGCGCATGCTTCACCTCGACGCCAACCTGATTGACGACATCCCCACCACGAGCGGCTTTTTTTCGCTGGAACTGGGCTCCTCCGTTCCGGTGACCACGTTGCTTAACAACTACGGTCACGATTTGCCCGAGCCACTGGCGGATTTTGTAGGCGCATCGCAGATTACCGCGCCGGACACGTCATTTAGCTGGCTCCCGCGCACGAATTACCTGCCCCTGGCCACCGCCGGCCAGAAGCCAATTTTTGCGAGCAACGACGAAACCTTGAAGGCCTTGGCTTCTCCAAACTTTGATCCGCGCGCCACCGTGTATCTTCCGAATGAAGCACGGGGAATTATCACCGTGTCGAATCAAT
>DATMLG010000226.1:0-26940 GCA_035570675.1 Verrucomicrobiia bacterium
GGCTGTCGCAGATGGATTTCATTTCGTTCGACCAGTTGCTGAACCCGGACGCGCTGACGATCGGGTTTGCACGGCGGTTTGCGACGTACAAGCGCGCGCCGCTGATTTTCAAGCAGCTCGAGAACATCGTGAAGCTGACGCGGGACAAGTCGCGGCCGCTGCAGTTTATTTTCGCGGGCAAGGCGCATCCGCGGGACGACGACGGGAAGCGGTTCATCCAGCAGATTGTGCATTTGAGCAAGTACAGCGATTTGCAGGGGAGCCTGGTGTTCGTGGAGAATTACGACGTGCACGTGGCGCGGCAGATGGTGTCCGGCTGCGACGTGTGGCTGAACAATCCGCGGCGGCCGCTGGAGGCGTCCGGCACGAGCGGCATGAAGGCGGGCTGCCACGGTTGCGTGAACCTGAGCATCCTGGACGGCTGGTGGCGGGAAGGCTACGACGGGACGAATGGTTTTGCCATCGGGACGGACGCGCACGCGAGTTCGGTGGAGGAACAGGACAAGGTGGATAGCGAGAACCTTTACAAGACGCTGACGGAGCAGGTGGTGCCGATGTTCTATGACCGGGACGCGGCGGGCGTGCCGCGCAAATGGATCCATATGATCCGGCGGGTGATGGCGACGCTGGTGCCGCAGTTCACCACGGAACGGATGGTACGCGAATACACCGAGAAATATTATCTGACGAGGTAGTTCCAAGGTTTTACGGGGCCGGGCATTTTTATTTTCGTCGCCCTCTCTTCCGCTTCGCGGAAGAGAGGGGCGGGGCGGGGAGGCGTGAATTAAATCGATTGGAGCGCGGTATTTATTTTGGATCCCCTCTCTCCGGCTCTCTCCCCTCGACTTCGTCGTGGGGCGAGAGGGATTGAAATCACGAAGACTGTGGCCAGCGGGCGCTGAAGATGAAGCGTGTACTCCCCAACAACAAGAGGAGGGTTTTGCTGTTTATTTCGGCGCGACGCGGTTAATTTAAGGCGTGGCGACGGACATCAAATCATTGGACGAGCAGGAATTGCGGGCGCGCTTCGCGGAATGGAAGCAGCCGGCGTACCGCGTCGGACAGGTGCTGGAATGGCTGTACGCGCACCGGGCGCCGGGCTGGGAGGCGATGACGAACCTGCCGAAGGCCTTGCGGGAGCGGCTGGCGGCGGAGTTCACGCTGCAAATACCGGAGCTGGCGCGCAAGCAGGGTTCGAGCGACACGACGCAGAAATTTCTCTGGCGGCTGGCGGACCATGCGCTGATTGAGAGCGTGCTGATTCCGGCGAATCCGGCCCTTTACGGGGAGGCGAGCGACCGGCATACGCTGTGTGTCTCGACGCAGGTGGGCTGCGCATACGGATGCAAGTTTTGCGCGAGCGGACTGGACGGCTTCAAGCGGAACCTGGGCGTGCATGAAATCGTGGAGCAGGTTTTGGCGACGGAACGTTTCAAGGAAACGAATTCAAAATTAAAAATTAAAAATTCAAAATGTGCTAGCGCACTGCCATTGAGTCCAGAGTCCAAAGTCCAAGGTCCAAAGTCTGAAGAAGCGGGCGAAGGCGAAGGCGCGAAGGTGAAAAACCGCTTCGTGGACAATCTGGTGATCATGGGGATGGGGGAGCCGCTGGCGAATTACGAGAATTTGCTGAAGGCGCTGCGGATATTGAACGCGCCGTGGGGCGGGGGCATCGGGGCGCGGAAGATCACGATTTCGACGAGCGGGCTGGCGCCGCAGATCCGGAAGCTGGCGGAGGAGCCGCTGCAGTTCCGGCTGGCGATTTCGCTGCACGGGGCGACGGATGAGACGCGCAACAAAATCATGCCGGTGAACCGGAGGTATCCGCTGGCGGAGCTGACGTCGGCGTGCGAATTTTACCAGAAGAAGAAGGAGCGGATGATTACGCTGGAATACATCCTGATTGCGGGGGTGAACGACGGCCTGGATGAGGTGCGGCCGCTGGCGCAACTGGCGCGGCGGCTGGATGCCAAGGTGAACCTGATTCCGTATAACACCGTGGAGGGGCTGCAATGGGAACGGCCGGCGGAGTCGGTGTGCGAGGCGTTTTTGGAATCGCTGGAGAACCACAAGGTGACGGCGACGTTGCGTCGGGAAAAGGGGCACGACATAGACGCGGCATGCGGGCAACTAAGGTTGAAGACGGAAAGGGAACTGGCGGGGAAGGGTGGGTGAGTGGGCGAGTGTGTGAACTGAAGCAGCGAATTTAGGATCGTTGGATTGCAATGATTTTTATGCGTTTGTTTCCATTATCGAGCCGGGAGAAATGGGGTTTGCTTTTGTTCCCGTTCAAGGCTTACGTGATCATTGTTCCTGTTTGGGCACTTGTGTTGAAAGCCGAACCCTTTTACGTTCGCGCGGAATTGCTTCAGGCGACCAATTGCGTTTTGGAGGGTTATGCATTGTGTGTTCCCGTATTTATTTTGGCCGCCTTGATTCAGTTTTTAAAGCGTCAAAAGTTTACAGCTGCCACAAGCCTTATGTTTGGCATGGCTACATTTATCATTTTGCTGTTTTTGCTGCCGATGTGTGCGCTGGCCAAGGGATGAATGATGACTTATTGTACCCGACGTGATTGCGTTGATTGATTATGGGTCGGGGAACCTGCGGAGCGTGCAGAAGGCGCTGGTGAAGACGGGCGCAGACGTGCAGGTGGTGAAACGGCCGGAGGAATTGCGCGGCGCGCGGGCGGTGGTGCTGCCGGGCGTGGGGGCGTTCGACGATTGCGTGAACGCGCTGCAGAAACAGGAGCTGCTGGAGGCGTCGCGGGAGTTCATCAAGTCGGGCCGGCCGTTCCTGGGGATTTGCGTGGGGTACCAGGCGTTGTTTGAGCGGAGCGAGGAGTTCAACAGTTGCGCGGCGGGAATGGGGCTGTTCAAGGGGAGCGTGGTGCGGTTCAAGGAGCGGCCGGGGTTGAAGATTCCGCAGATTGGCTGGAACCAGATTGAACTGGCGCGGCCGGATTGTCCGCTGTTCCGGAACATTCCGGGCGGAAGTTTTGTTTATTTCGTGCACAGTTTTTTTCCGAAGCCGGCGGACGCGACCATCATCGCGACCCAGACGACGCACGGGGAGACGTTTGCGTCGGCGGTGTGGCGGGACAATGTATATGCGACGCAGTTTCACCCGGAGAAAAGCCAGAAGGTGGGCCTACAGTTGCTGAGTAATTTTGTGGAGATCGCGGGGAAAGGCTGAGGGAGTGGGTGTGAGTGGGTATGTGTTACAATTTCGCCCGGATTCATCCGACCTTGCGCGTCGCTCCCGCTATGGAGCGGGGATTTCAGACCACGTTTGGAGCTTGGAGCAAATTGTCGGTTTGTTGCCTTAATTTCAGTGGTTGCATCCCCGGCGAGCCATGTCTACTATTCCCAATGGATGGTTCCTTGAATTGTTTTTAGCAGCAACGGCATCGATTTGATCGCAAAATATAACCGGAAGAGCTTGGCGTTTGGCATACCTGGAGTCGCCCTGCCAGTAGGTTGGATGGCCTTGATGCTTGTGCTTTCAATAAATGCCGGAGGCCATTCTGAGCCTTTTCCGGAATGGGTTAGTATTTTGTTTAGGATTAGCATTTTCGTTGGGCCTGTACTTTTGGTAATTGGTTTGTCCTATTATGCCCTGGCTAAAGGCTACAGCGCCGCTTTAGGAATTCTTGGCCTGTTTTCCTGCATTGGTTTCTTGATTTTATTCTTTTTACCAGATAGAGCGCAGCATCAGGACGATGTTGCCGCCTAAAAGGTCGCAGGTACCAACCTGAGTTCAAACTGTACCACTACCGAGGTCCCTGACGGGTTGACAAACGGGCGGTTTGTGGCAGAGTAGCGGGGTTGGTGGTTGGTCGCAGGAGGAAAAGACCGGGTCAGTCCCATGCCCAAGGTCCAAAGTCCAAAGTTGAAAAGAAGGCCGAAGAAGCCGCGCACGGTGACGGAGATCAAAGTCCATGTACAGGATTCGTATCCGCAGATTGCGCGGATTTACGCGGAGCATGCGAAGTCTGCACCCAATATTGAATATGCTTGCGAAATATCACCGCCTCATGCGGTACAGAGCAGATGTTTTGGCGGGACGCCAAAACGGACCCGCGAGACGCGGGTGCTACCCCGGAAATTTTATGCGTAAGTGGTTGATTTCCCGCATCTCCGAGTGCGGAATTCTGATTGCGGAGTGCGGAATTTCCGAAAGGGAGATGTATGGGCATTGACGAAGCAATGCCCTCCATTTTGAGAAAGGTTGAACGATGAGAAAAGTACGCAAGGATTCGAAGTTGCACGGGCTGCGGAAGGAGCAGCGGTCAATGGTGGACAAATGGCTGTTCGACAAGGGGTTGACGTATCAAGAGGTGTCGGAGGCGTGTTTTCAGATGTTTGGGCTGCGGGTGAGCAGGAGCAGCGTGGGGAGGTACCATGACAGGAAGGCACAAGAGAAGGTAAGAAGGAAGAGGGAAGAATGCAGAAGGGGAGCCGGGAGTGGAGTAAGTGTAATGGCGGATGAAGAGGTCGGTGGGTGGGCGAAGGGGATGTGCATCGGGATGCTGGCAGGGCGCGGGACGTCGGGAACGGAGGCGGCGTATCAGCGGACGCTGGCGCGTATGACGACATGGGCGCTGGAGGAGATGCGGTGGCCGGTGGAGGATGAACGGGATGTGAAGGGGGTGTTGCGGGTGATGCGGATTTTGATTTCGGCAAGGCGGGAGAGAAACGAGGCGGACATGGTGAAGCTGGCGTGGAGGAAGTTTGAAACGCGGGCGGCGAAGGAATGTTTTGACTATTTGAGGGCGCAAGAAGCGACGAACAAGTCCAAAATCCAAGGTCCAAAGTCCAAAGTTACGGAGGCGCCGGCGTACGGCCAACATGATGAGGGACTGCGTCGAGGAGAGAAGGATCCAATGATGGTTTGGAATTTTCCGAATGGCCCAATAAGACGGCTGCCGTTGATGAGGCAGCAGGCGGGAACACAGAATTGTTAACCGCGAATGGACACTAATGAACGCGAAGCAGGATGTTGGCATACGGCCAGTTCTTCCGCACGGGCACAAGGCCTGCACCCATTCAAGTGCGGAATTCTGAGTGCGGAGTGCGGAATGAACCAAGATAATGAGAATGGCCACAGACCTGCCGCGACGCGGAGCAATGCTCCGCGCTCCAATGAGAAGGGATTGGAGAAATGGCCCTTGTGCGGGCGGGTATGGTCGGCTACATTTCGAGGCCGTTAACCGAGGCGCAAGTGTGTTAACGGTTTATTGGCTGTAAACCGCAACTGAAAGAAATTATATGGCATACGAATTACCTCCCCTCCCTTATCCGAAAGACGCGCTGGAACCTTATATTGACGCGATGACGATGGAAATCCACCACGACAAGCATCACAACGCGTATGTGACGAACGTGAACAAGGCGATCGCCGGCAAGGCGGACCTGGAGAGCAAAACGGTGGAACAATTGATCAGCAACCTGGACGCGGTCCCGGCGGACATCCGCGGCGCGGTGCGGAACAACGGCGGCGGGCACGCGAATCATTCATTGTTCTGGAAATGGATGGCGCCCAAGGCGGGCGGCGCGCCGACGGGCGCGTTGGGAGACGACATCAAGGCGACGTTCGGGAGCTTTGACGCGTTCAAGGAAAAATTTGAAGCGGGCGGCGCGGGACGTTTCGGCAGCGGCTGGGTCTGGCTGGTGGTGAACGGCGGCAAGCTGGAGGTCGTTTCGACGGCGAACCAGGACAATCCCATCATGGGCAAGGCGGTGGCGGGTTGCGAGGGCAAGCCGGTGCTGGGCTGCGATGTGTGGGAGCACGCCTATTATCTCAAGTATCAGAACAAGCGGCCGGATTATTTGAAGGCGTTCTGGAACGTGGTGAACTGGGCCGAGGTGACCAAGCATTACGAAGCGGCGAAGAAATAAGTCTCTCCCCATACGCTGATGGAATCATTAAAACAGAAAATTGAGGCGGCCTTCGCCGGCGTGGAATATCCGGGTGATGGAAACATCACCCGGTGCCCGTATCATTGCTCGGAGTGCGTGCGGGTCGCGGAGTTTTTCAAGGGCCGGACCATGACAGGCAACACGCCGGATGACTTGAAGGCGCAGCACACGGCGCTGGCATTGTTCACGCCGGAGGCGTTCCTGTATTTTCTGCCGGCGTTCATGGTGGGCTCGATGATCAGCTATCAAAAGGGCGACCTGATCCCGGACGCGATAAGGTTTCATTTCGAGTACACGGCGGAAGTGCAGGGGCACTTTCAGGTTCGTCTAAGCAAGTTCACGCGGGCGCAGCGCGAGACGATCATCGAATACCTGGTGCACATGGAGCGGAAGGGCGCGGGGTCGTCGGAGCATGCCATCGGGATGTTGAGCGAGGAATCAGCATTTGTCTGACCTGGCGGGCCATAAGATATGAACGGACCCGGGGCCGCGCCTGAACCGCTGGAGCCGACCGGGGCGGAGGCGGGGCCGTATGCGCTGCTGCGGAACCGGGATTTCGTTTTTTATTTGCTGGGACGGTTCATCGCGTCGTTCGGGCAGCAGATGCTGGCGGTGGCGGTGGGCTGGGAGATATACGAGCGAACCGGTTCGACGCTGGCGCTGGGATTCGCGGGGTTGTCTGGAGTGGTGCCGATGTTTTTATTCACGCTGCCGGCGGGGCACGTGGCGGATAATTACAGCCGGAAGCACGTCATCATCTGGATGCAACTGGCGATGGCGGTGGCAAGCTCGGGCCTGACGCTGGTGTCGGGATTCAAGGCGGATGTTTCCTGGATGTATGCGTGCCTGGTTTTGGCGGGGACGGCGCGGACATATTTGTGGGCGGCGAGCGCATCGTTCATGCCGCAGTTGGTGACGCGACGGGAGTTTCCCCAGGCGGTGAACTGGAACACGGGGTCATTTCAGATAGCGGCGGTGGCTGGGCCGGCGGCAGGGGGCGCGCTGATCGCGCTGACGGGGACGGCGATGTGGGTGTATGTGTTCAACGCCGTGGCGGCGGGAGTGTGCCTGTTATTGATCTGGCTGGTGCGCGCGCACCACAAGGTGGCGGCGAAGGAGCCGATGTCGTTGAAAAACGTGGCGGCGGGGCTGAAGTTTGTGTTCCGCACGAAGATCATTTTGGGGAGCATCACTCTGGATTTGTTTGCGGTGCTGCTGGGCGGCGCGACGGCGTTGCTGCCGGTTTACGCAAAGACCATCTTACATTCCGGGCCGACCGGACTGGGCTGGCTGCGGGCGGCGCTGCCAATGGGATCGCTGTTGATGTCGGTGATTCTCGTGCATCGTCCGCCGCTGGAGAAGGCGGGACGGACGCTGCTGTGGGCGGTGGCGGGGTTCGGGCTTGCGACGATTGGTTTTGGATATTCGCGGGTTTACTGGCTGTCGTTTCTAATGCTGTTTATTTGCGGGGTGACGGATTACATCAGCGTGGTGGTGCGGCACACACTGGTGCAATTGCTGACACCGGACGAAATGCGGGGGCGGGTTTCGGCGGTGAACAACCTGTTCATCGGAACTTCGAACGACATGGGAGAGGTCGAATCAGGGTTCGTGGCGGCCTGCACGAGCGCGGTCTTCGCGGTGGTGTCGGGCGGGGTGGGGACGATTTTGGTGGTGATCGCGGTGGCCTGGATGTGGCCGGAGCTGCGAAAATACGGGAGGCTCGATTCGTGAGGGAAAATCAAACGAAGACGCGGCAATGGAGCAGTGGTGTTCGCTCCATGATTGACGGCGGTTCAAAAAGCTCTTTATTTGTGGAGCCTGGTACAGCTTCCGGTTGCGCGCCGGCCGGCAGTACGATTTAGGGATTGAGATGAAAGATATCTTGTCCGCCGCAGTCTTGATGATGGCTGCCTTCATGCTCTGGGGCGTGGGCAACTTTACATTGCGCAAGTGCGGCGGCCGGAGCGCGTCGTGGCCGGTTTGCATCGGGGTTGGACTGGCCGTGTTCATTTTCGCGGGCGGCATTCTTAATTGCGTGCACATCGCCCGCGGGCCCGTGCTGTGGGCGCTGGCCGGCGCGGCGGCAATCATCAGCATCCTGGAGGCAAAGCGCATTAAGTTCGAGCGGATCCAGGGCACGGCCGCCAGGTTTGAATTGATCATGACCGGATTGGTGATTGCCGGCGTCACCGGATTTGCGATTCACACGCAACTGCCGCCCAAAGTCTTCAATTGCGATGATGATTTTCAAAGATACTTTCCCCATCCGGTCAGCATGCTCGCCACCGGCACAGTGCTGGGCAGCCCGTTGGGTGGATTGGGTTCGACGACTCTTGGCGGCCAGGCATTCCTGCATGGATTCGTGCTTTCGGTGCTGCCAATCAATTACATCAATGGCGTGGATGCGGTCTTCGGGCTCATGGTATTGATGCTCATCACTGCGGCGGCCGGCTGGCGCCGGTATTCATCGTTTCCGGGCGCGGTGCTCGGCCCGGTCATGGTGGCGATGATCAACCCGGAGTATGTGAACGTTTCCAGCCTTTATCTGGGGAGTGTACTGATGGCGACAGCGGTGATGCTGGTGGTTGACGAGAAAGAAGAGTCCGGTCCCCCGAGTCTGATTCTGGGTTTGGTGTACGCATCGCTTGTGGCGCTCAAATCGACTTTCGTATTTTTTCCGCTTCTCCACCTTCCCGTGGCCGCATTGATGTTGGAGTCAAGAAGCCGGCCTTGGAAGGAGTCAAGAGGCCGGCCTTGGAAGGAGGTGTTCGGCTGGGCGGCCATGGTTGCAATCTGGGCTGGAGTTGGACTGACCCCGTGGATCGCGACACATTTTCCAAATTACATGGCCAGGGGGATGACTGGATATGATGATGTCCCGACCGCGGCCGAAGGGAACCTGGATTTGTTCTCGCTGGATGAGTTAGATTACAGGGATTGTTTCCTAAGCTACACAGTCGTGGCCGGCGGTGCCTTCCTGGTGGCGGTAGGCGCCTCCATTTCCTGGTTTTCGGAACGGAACTGGCGGAAACGGCGCATGGCGGTGGCCGTGCTGGCGGCCGGCCTGACCTGCACCCTGAGTTATCTTTTGTTCCTGTGTGTTCTGGGGCCGGCCTGGTTCGGGTATATTACCAGCTTGCGTTATTGCATTCCGACGCTTCTTGGCTGCGGTGTCCCAGGTGTGGTGTTGTTTCCGAGGCTTTCGCTGCGGCTGCGGCCCGAAGCCCTCGCAAGAGTTCCAATTATTTTTTGCGCGTTGATTGTTGCAATCTTTGCAGGTTCAACGGTTGCACGTTACCGGCAGGCCCTTCGCACCAGGTCCGTCCTGGCGTTCCATAAGCTCGCGGATACTGACAAGTATCTGGACTATTGCAAATTTTCCCTTTCCGGGGAAACCTCGCAGCGAATTCATGAGTTGCAGGCGAAGGTTCCCTCCGGAGACCCGATTCTCGCAATCCTAAGCACTCCATTTCTGCTGGATTTTCGGAGAAACCACATCATTGACGAGGAGCCCTGCGGACTGCTGACCCCATGGGCGCATGTTCCGGACAACATCCGATACGTCATATGGCAGTACAGCGCATTTAAAAACTTTGGTCAATTAAGTGTGCTTACCGAAGCCGAATATTCAACCATGATAAATGGACCCGGCGTTCAGGACCGCACGATTGGTGTCCGAGATCTTGGCTTCAGAAAGCACTTGCAGGAACTGCTGCCGGCTTCAAAAACTATTTACAAAGACGATGAGTTTGTTGTCTTCCAACTTCAAGGGCCGTACAAATGAACTGCCCAAGCCGCTGTGGTCCGATGCAAGTGGAGGCTGAACTAATCCGGGGTTGCCTTTGGTTTCGGCAAAGTCAATCAACGCGCGCGGGCGAGGATGTCCATAAGTTCCTCGCTGGTGAGGGCGATAGGATTCGCCTTCATGCTGCTGGCGTTGGCGGCTTTCTCGATCAATTCAGGATTGTGCGCCGCCGTGAGACCGTAACGGCCCAGCGGGGGAATTTGGAAATGGGCGACGAGCGCGCGCACCCAGGCAACTCCGTCGTCGGCAACGGCGGTTTCCCGGCCGGTGAGAAGACGGGCGATGATTTCGTAACGGCAGAGAGCTTCGCCGGCCGGTTGACGTTCACGCAGAGCCGCAAGATTTGCGCTCATGACATGCGGGAGAAGCGCGGCGCAAATGGCGCCGTGGGGCGCGGGCAAGAGGCCTCCAATGGGCCCGGCCAGTCCATGAACGGCGCCAAGCCCGGCATTTGCCAGGGCAAGTCCGCCGAACAAACTGGCGAGGGCCATGTCTTCGCGGGCGCGGCCGTCGCGGCCGTTGTCAAAGGCAGCACGCAACGAGCGCGCGGCGCCGGTGATGCCGTCCCGGCAGAAGGTGTCGGTTATGGGATTGGCACGCCTGCAGACAAACGGTTCGATGAGCTGGGTGAGGGCATCCAATCCGGTGCTGGCGGTGAGGGCAGGGGACAAATCGCGGGTCAATTCCGGATCAACGATAGCAATGCGCGGGAGCATGAACGGACTGCGGAGGCTGACTTTGAGGCGGTGTTCGGGCGAAGCAAGGACGGCGTTGCGGGTGACTTCGGAACCGGTGCCGGCGGTGGTGGGAATGGCAATGAACGGCGCGGAAGGTTTTGTAAGCGGCTTGCCACGACCGATGATTTCAAGGTGATCGAAAAGTTCGCCGCCATTGGCAAGCAGGGCGGCGACAGCCTTGCCGGTGTCGATGGCACTGCCGCCGCCGAAGGCAATTACGAGGTCGCAACGTTCGCGCGCGGCCGATGCGAGACCGTCGCGGACGGTTTGAATTTCAGGCTCGCCAGTCATTGGAAAGATGATGTCATTCACGCCATGCTTGCGCAGAAGTTCGAGCAACGGTCCGGCGCGAAGGGGGTTGCGTCCAGTGACGACCAGGGCGCGCCGGCCGAGTTCGGCGGCGAGCGTGCCGGCATCGCAGATGGCACCCCGACCGAAGACAATGCGATTGGCGGTGGCGAATTCAAAGCGCACATTGGCGATGATATTCACGTGTGCAAAAATCGGCGAGGGCAATTGCCGTTGGAGGATGGATATTTTTTCATGGCGAACATGCCCGGATTGCGGCATAGCAGGGGGAGCCTATGATTTCGGTGCAAGGATTGACCAAACGATTTGGGACACAGACGGCGGTGGACGCACTGTCGTTCGAGATTCCGGCGGGGCAGATTGTGGGATTTCTGGGGCCGAACGGGGCGGGAAAATCCACGACGCTGAAGATGCTGACCGGGATGCTTGTGCCGACGAGCGGGACGGCGACGGTATGCGGGTTTGATTTGCAGCGCGATCCGATTGAAGTGAAGCGGCACGTGGGGTTCGTGCCGGAGTCGGGCGCGGTGTTTGAATCGCTAACCGGGCTGGAATATCTGGAGATGGTGGCGGCTTTGTATGCGATTCCAGAGGAGGCGGCGCGGGCGCGGATCCGGCAGTTCATCGCGTTCTTCGATTTAAGTTTTGAGACGCTGACAGATAAGCTACTGGGCGCGTATTCGAAGGGGATGCGGCGCAAGGTGGTGATCACAGCGGCGCTGCTGCACAATCCGCCGGTGGTTTTTTTCGACGAACCGCTGGACGGATTGGACGCAAACGCGGCGGTGGGATTCAAGGCGCTGATCCAGACACTGGCGAAGGAGGGCAAGACGATCGTTTACAGTTCGCACATTCTGGACGTGGTGGAACGGGTATGTACCCGGGTGATCATCATCGACAAAGGGAAACTGCTGCTGGACGGGCGGCCGGATGAACTGGTGGCGGCACACAACTCCGGCTCGCTGGAGCGGCTGTTCACGCAATTGACCGGCGGAGAGGAACTGGAACGGCGGGCGGAGGATTTTGCGAAAACATTCCGGCCATGAACCCGCCCCCGGTCCCAAAGCCGCCGGTGATCAAACCGGCGCCCCCGCCGCAGGCGGTGTTGAGACGGCTGTTTCTCACGCTTTTTCTGCGCGGACGGAGTTCACGCGGACTGCGCAAGTCCACGGCGCCGCAGTCGATTGGCACGAAACTTACATGGACGTTGCTCATCTACGGAATTTTTGGATTCGGGGTGGTGGCTGTCATGAACGGCCAGCCATTGTTTACGATGTCGCTGTTCCTCCACTCGACGACGATTATTTTCCTCGGAATGTTTGTGGCCTCTTCGGCGGGCGAGGTGTTGTTCAACAAGGAGGAGGCGGACATCCTGCTGCACCGGCCGGTGGCGTCCCGGACGATGCTGTGGGCGAAGGTGCGTGTATTGGTGGAGGTATCGCTGTGGCTGGCGGGCGCGTTCAACCTGGCCGCCTTGATCGCGGGCGCGCTCAGGGCGGACGGGGGCTGGTTGTTTCCAATTGCGCACGCGATTTCAACAGTGCTGGAGGCGCTGTTTTGCACCGGCGGCGTGGTGGTGGCTTACCAGCTTTGTCTGCGATGGTTCGGACGCGAGCGGCTTGATGGCCTGATGACGACGGCGCAGGTTATTTTCGCGATTGCCGTGGTGGTGGGAGGGCAGTTGCCCAGGTTTTTCATGCAGTTCCACGGGTTCGCCCAGCTGAATGTCCATACCTGGTGGGTAAGCCTGTTGCCGACCGCATGGTTTGCCGGATTCGATGATGCGGTGGCGGGAAGCGGGGCGGAAAGTTCATGGCTGCTGGCCGGCTTGGGGGTGGTGGCGACAGCCGGCGTGCTGTGGATTGCATTCGGGAAGCTGGCGGAAGATTATGAAGCGGGCTTGCAACGACTGGGCGAAACGGTGTCCCGGCCCCGGCGGCAGGGCGGAGGCCGGCGATGGGCGGACGTGCTGGCGAGCGCGCCGCCATTGCGATGGTGGCTGCGGGATTCGGTTTCGCGGGCGTCCTTCCTGCTGGTGACGGCTTATCTGATGCGCGACCGGGACGTGAAGTTGCGGATCTATCCGGGCCTGGCGCCGGTGATGGTCATGCCGTTTATTTTTCTGCTTCAACCCACCGGCGGGAACGGCGGCGGTTTTGGACACGATTTTGGCGTCGCCTTTTCGGGCGCCTATCTTGGCTTGGTGCCGATGATGTCGCTCAACCTGCTGCAATATTCACAGCAATGGCAGGCGTCGGATATTTTCCGGGCGGCGCCAATGCCCGGGCCGGCGGCGCTGTGCAACGGGGCGCGTCGCGCGGTGCTGTGCTTTTTGACACTGCCGATGTTGGTGGTGTTTGGATTGATCACGCGACTGATGCATCACGACAGCACGACATTGCTGCTGCTGCTGCCAGGGATAATGGCGCTGCCGGTTTATTCGATGGTGCCGTGCCTATTGGGGGAAGCGGTGCCATTGTCCAAACCCACGGAGGAGGCGAAATCCACGAGCCGGGGTTTAAAGTTTATCGGGGTCATGATGGTTTCGTTGGCGGTATCGGCCGTTGCTTATTTTGCATGGGCCTGGGGCTGGTTTTGGTGGCTGATATTGGTTGAGGCCGTGGCGGTTGTGGTGATTTATGCCGGGATGCGGGCGTCACTGAAGACGTTGCAATGGTCGCCGGCGGAGTAAGCCACGGCACGCAGGCAATCGACCGGCGTCAAGCGGCGGGGTTTTGCCGAAACGAGATGCCACTGGTGTCGGCATCGAAAGATGGACCCGCCTCGCCGGCCGATTGAATGGATTCGACGAAGGCGGTGAGTTTATCGCGGTACGGTGAGAGGGAACACGCGGGATCCGTGACCATTGGATCACCGGTGATCAATGCGGCCTGGCAACGGCAGCCGCCAAAATCAATTTCGCGTTGCGGGCATTCGGCACAGGGAAGCGGCATCCATGCCGTTCCGCGGAAACGATTAAACGACTCGGAGTCGTTCCAAATGCACGCGAGCGGCCGCTCACGAACATTGTCGAATCGCAGGTCCTTGATCGACGAGGCGGTTGGGCAAGGCAGCACGTCGCCGACGGGATTCACCGTCAGGAACCGCGTGCCCCATCCGTTCATGCAGGGCTTGGGCCGGTCGCTGTAATAATCCGGCGTGACGAAGAGAATCTTCATCTTGCCCAGCAGACGCCTGCTCTGTTCCCCGACGACTTGCGTCGCTTGAGCAATCTGACCGCGGGTGGGTAGCAGCGCGGCACGGTTCTGAAAGGCCCAACCGTAATACTGGGTGTTGGCGAGTTCCAACCGTTCCGCTTCCAGATTTTCCGCGAGGGAAATGATCTGCGCGATGCGATTGATGTTCCCGCGATGCAGAACCACATTGACCGTCAGCGGAAAACCAAGTTCCCGCACCATGCGGGCCGCGTTGAGTTTAGTTTGATGCGCCGCCGTCCCGGCAATTCCGTTGGCCAGGGCTTCCTCGTCGGATTGGAAACTGATTTGAATATTGTCCAACCCGGCAGCCAGTAATTCCTCCGCCCGTTTTCTCGTCAAACCCACCGCGCTGGTGATAAGGTTGGTGTAAATTCCCGCCGCGCGAAATGCGGCAACCAGCTCCGGCAAATCCACGCGCAGCAACGGTTCGCCGCCGGAGAACCCGGCTTGCAGCACGCCGAGCCGGGACGCTTCCCCGGCGACCCGCCGCCATTCCTCGGTGGAAAGTTCCCCGCCGCCGGGGTAGGCGACCGGGTTGGAGCAATAGGGGCAGTGCAGCGGGCACCGGTAGGTCAATTCCGCCAGCAGCATGTATGGCCGGTAATTCACGGCGAAAGAGTGATGAGCATTTCCTCACGGAGTTGCGACAGGCATTCGCAAACATCGTTGAGCAGTGTGGCGCAATCGGCTTCGTATTCTTCCGCCAACGAAACCACGATGGCCTCAACCGTTGCCTGGCCGGAGCAACGACTGACGATATCATGCGTCGTGTCATCAAGCGGTAGAATGCCCTCGGGAAAAAGCAGCACCGGCCCGCCGTTGATTGGGTCGATCCACAATCGAACGCCGCGTGCCAGGGTGGGGCGGCTTTGTGCGTTCATGGGAGTCACGTTTTTGGGCTGCTTTTTGCGCCAGCATTAATCAGCCCGAAGCACCGCGAGTGGACCGCATCGAGCATGGCCCAGAGCAGGTCGCACTTGAATTGGAGCGCGCGCAGGGCGGCCTCCTGCAATTCACGGGTCGCGCAATGTTTCAGCGTCAACTCCAAGGCTTCGCCCGAGTCCCGGGGCGCCTGGAGAAGCCGGCGGCGGAAGTAATCAAGCCCCGCCGGGTCAATCCAGTTGTAGAACCGTTCAAATGCTTCGAGCCTCCTGGCCATCAAATCCGGGGCGAACAACTCCGTCAACGACGAAGCCACCGCCACAGGCCACGGCTGGCTGCGGGCGAAATGAACATACGCATCCACCGCATAACGAACGCCCGGAACCACGTGTAACTGCGCCAGCATTGCATCCCGCGACAGGCCGCACGCGCCGCCCAATCTCAACCACGCTCCGATGCCGCCTTCGTCGCCTTGCGTGCCATCATGGTCAGTAATCCGGTGCAACCACAGCCGGCGAATTTCGTGAAACGGACAGTTCGACAAAATGGCGGCGTCCTTGATCGGGATGTTGACCTGGTAATAAAAACGGTTGGCCACCCAAACCCTGATGGCTTGCCGGTCAAGCCTCCCGGTGTTCATCAAACGATGAAACGGATGTTTGTGGTGATAGGAAACATCGCCGACCTCACGCAGCTTTGCGGCGAATGTTTTCCGAGGCCAGGGCCGGTCGCTCATAATTCAAACTCCAATCCGTCAAAACCCACCACAATTCCCGCGGCCTCGACGGCAGCCCGTTCCGGGGAACCGGGCGACAGCACGGGGTTTGTGTTGTTGATATGTATATAAATCTTTCGCGCGGCGGACAGTCCGCCCAGCAAAGCCAGGCTGCAATCCTTGATCGTGACATGCCCCATTTCGGCGGCCGACGCGGCCCGGTCCTTCACCTGCGCCAGTTCGTCGCTCGACCAAAACGTGCCGTCGAACAGCACTGCGTCGGATTCCACCATCGCCGTTTGCAATGCCTCATTCAAGCCCGCAACATCCGGCGCCACGAGCAGCTTTCCCCCGGTGCGCGCGTCAACCAATTGATAAGCGACGCTGTGCCCGCCGCTGGGAGCAATTCCTTTCGCGAACTTGGGCGGCTTTCCCGGCAATCTAATCGCTCGAAACCGTACCGAACTTTCAACGCCGTTCGCACCGCGCAACGCCCCGAGTGCATCCTCAGGCGGTTCCTCCCAGGTAACGCCACCAAAGGCCTCCATGATGGCCGTTACGCCAGGGCAAACATCCACAGCTTCACGAACCGCCTTGGTGGCATAAATTTTCAACCGTCCGCCTTCGCGCAATGACAACAAGCCGAGCGTATGGTCGAGATCCGCGTTGGTCAGCAATACCCCGGCGATGGGCGTGTTGCGCAAAGGGGTCGAACGGGGTTGAAGACTTGGGCAGGCCGCGATCTGGGCCGGCAAATCCGGCGAAGCATTGATTAAAAACCAGTTCCCCAGTTCATCGCCGATGGCGACCGAGGATTGGGTGAGGGCGGGGATTTTACCGAGCCTTGCGCCGGAACAGTTGCGGCAATTGCAATTCCACTGCGGCAACCCGCCTCCGGCGGCGGCTCCTAGCACACGAACGCGAATAATGGCCTCCGATGCCCGCCCGGGGCTTAGGAAGCGCTAACGTAAGCCGTGCATTCGCAGCAAACCTTGACGATCTTCAGCTGCGGCTTGCTCCAGGACTTTTTATTTTTCTTCATAAGCACTTTCATTAATTTTGGTAAGGCTAACCTCTTCCTTGCGGAATGTCAATCAAGACCTCACTCATTTTAATCTGCTCAGGGCGGCCGATGTTTAATGTTTGGCGGTTCGGCATGTTCATTATCCCACGAAACTGTAGTCGTAGGGCTTCCGCATGTCGCGGGCGACATGCGCGTTCGCCTCGGTCGCGCCGTCGCCGGTAAAGGTCTCCTTCTCGGGATCCCACTGTAGTTTGCGCCCCTGCCACAGGGCAATGATGATGAGATGTCCGATGCACGCCGAGCGATGGCCGGTTTCGATGTTCGCAATCGGGTCCTTCCGCGAACGCACGCAATCGAAGAAATTCTTCATGTGATTGTCGCTGACCTGCAGCCTGATGGCGTCGGCCGGCAGCGGCGTGTGCAGAAGCTGTTCGTCGCTCGCGGTTAGTTCGTCGCGATTGACCCAGATCCAGCCGTCGGACCCAATGAACTTGACGCCGTTGCGCTGGCCGTTTTGGTTGACGATTCCGCCAAACGGCGTGTCATCGAGCGTGGTCTTGACAATCTGCGTGACCCCGTTCGCCCAGGTGAGCGTCGCTTCAAATTCGCCGGGCGTGTTGAAGCCGCCGGGAATAGCCGGGGTGATGATGCTCGCTTCCACGCCGATAGGACCGTCCAGGCCGATGCCCCAGCGGGCGATGTCGTTGTGGTGCGCGCCCCAGTCGGTGACCGGCCCGCCCGCGTATTCAAACCACCAGCGGAAGGTGGAATGGCAGCGCTCGGTGAAATATTCCGCCGTCGGCGCCTGGCCGAGCCAGAAATCATAATCGAATCCGCCGGGAACGGACACTTTGTCGAACGGCCCGTGGCGGATTCCCGCCGGAACAAACACGTGCACTTCCTTCAACGTGCCTATGCGCCCGTTGCGGACCAGTTCGCAGGCCAGGCGAAAACGTCGGCTGCTGCGCTGCTGCGTGCCCGTTTGGAAAACGGTTTTGTTGTCGCGCACGGCCTGGATGACATGCCGGCCCTCGTCAATCGTGAGCGTGAGCGGCTTCTCGCCGTACACATCCTTCTTGGCCTTGGCCGCCCCGATGTTGATCAGCGTATGCCAATGGTCCGGCGTCGCCTGGACGATGGCGTGGACGTCGTCGCGCTCCAGCACCTTGCGGAAATCGCCGTATTTGTCGGGCGTCTTGCCATCTTTCGTGAACGTCTGCGCCGCCTGGTTCGCATACTTCTCGTCCACGTCGCACACCGCCAGGACGTCGCCGAATAACATGGCGTTTTTCATATCATTCTGGCCCTGACCGCCGCAACCGATCAGCGCGAGGCCGGGACGGTCATTGGGACTGGTGACCGGGCTGGCGGCCTCGGCCGCGGAGAGTTCACGTTGCACAAACCACAGCGGCAGGCCCGTCGCGGCGGCGGCCATGGTGCATCTCCGGAGAAACGAGCGGCGTGAAATGTGAAATGTGTCTTTCATAGTTCTATGACGGTTGCAGGGCGCGTGAATATTCATTGGCCTTTTCCACCCCGTTTTGCAAGCGGTTTCTGCCCCGCAATTTCGTGACACGTTGTATATGGTTGACGGCCATTTTTACCTTGTCGCGCGCGGGGCGGGGATTCCATATTACCGACGGCACCCGCCCATCTGTTGTAGAACCATAAGCACAATGAAAATTCAAAATTGCCTTCTCGCTCTCGTCGTTCTCGCCATTCTCCCCCGTCCCGCCGCCGCCGGCGAATGGATTGACGGCTTTACGAACACCCCCATGGAGGCGGACGGCAAATGGCACGTTCACGATCCCGCGCGTCCGCAGCCGGCGGTCATTACTCCGGGCACGACCTTCAGCCAGGGCGCGCCGGCACCGTCCGATGCCGAAGTCCTTTTCGCGGGCCACGACCTTTCCAAGTGGCAGAACGACCGGGGCGAAGACGCCAAATGGAACATGAACGACGATTACGTCGAAACCGCGCCCATGGGCGGCGGCATCCGCACGCGCGGCACCTGGGCGGATTTCCAGCTCCATGTTGAATGGGCCTCGCCCAATCCGCCCGTCGGCACCAGCCAGGGCCGCGGCAACAGCGGCATCCTCATCAACAACATGTACGAGGTCCAGGTGCTTGATTCGTACCATGCCAAGACCTACGCCGATGGCCAAGCCGGCGCCATCTACGGCCAGAACCCGCCGCTCGTCAACGCCTGCAAGCCGCCCGGCGAATGGCAGAGCTACGACATCATGTTCGAATCCCCGCGCTGGAACGCCCAGGGCGAATTGACGAAGAAGGCCGTCATCACCGTTCTTCAAAATGGTGTCGTCATCCAAAACCATTACGAACTCGTCGGCATGACCGATGGCATCAACGGCCAGTTGCCGTGGAAATCCTTGTCCAAATATCCCACGCCGCATGCGCCGGAAGTCTTCATCGAGCTGCAGGACCACAAGAATCCTGTCCGCTTCCGCAACATCTGGATCCGTTCCCTCCATCTCGATGACAATCCCTGAGCCGGAGCCCGCCGGCAACGCCGAAACCAAAGAACCTATGAGCGCATTCCTGTTGGAAGTTAAGCCCGACGACATGGCTGGAACGATTGGCCGCATGACGTTCGTGCTTCTCGTAACCATCGGGGTTTGCTGGTTTCTCCTGCGGCTCCGTAAAAAATGAGCGCAAGGGCAGCAGTATATATGAGTCCGCACGAATATGCGGGAAATCAACCACTTACGTCGAACAGGCCCATCCCTCCTTGCGCCTGACGCCCCGCGCCTCAAGTCAAATTCTGAAGCGGCCCCAAGCGGCCCACCCCCACCGGTTGTGTTCCCTTGAACGAGAACCACAATCAGCCCCCGCCAATTTTCCTCCCCATTTTTGCGTGGAGAAAAAAATTTATCCGGTCCCAGGCGGTCCCAGGCGGACTTATGCGGACCGCAAGCGGTCCGACCCGCGACACGTATTCACTACAAGAACGGGAACTCGCCCGTAGGCCCGAGCCTGCTTAACGCGCCCCAGAAGGCGCCTCCTCTCCCGGGGGAGAGGCAGGGTGAGGGCGAGCGTCATTATGGCTCTCAACCATCGACTCCCCAGCTATCAACTTTTTCCCCAGGTCCCGCTACGCGGCAATACCCGGCAATACCCGGCAATACGCGGACGATGGCCAATTTCCTTGCCGCGTATTGCCGCCTAACAGTTCGCGTATTGCCGCGTAACCATTTTTCTTGCCGCGTAAGATCAGGCAGACTCGGCCTTTAGCGGCCTATGACCGCCTGCCCCACGCCTCACGCCCCGTGCCCGTTTTCAAAATGTCAAAGAACTCACATTTGCGCCAATAAGCGCGAAAATCCCAAATCAATTGGGTCCTTCCTCCTGTCCATACCGACGCAAGAGATTTTATCCCAGATCGGTGATTTGTCAAATAACCGGTGAAAAATCCCCACAGATCCGAGCGTGGAAATGTAATTTCCGTGACTCCGACAATACCATAATCCCGAGGTGAAGTGGAAAGCTTGGATGATTGCTGAGAATCCACCGCCATGTTAAAATGCGGCCATTCGGGACCTGGTATGAAATTCGCAGTCATGGCCGATATTCATGCAAACCTTGAAGCCTTCCAGGCCGTGCTGGAAGATTCGAAGGAACAAGGCTGCACTCATTATGCTTTCCTTGGAGACTATGTTGGTTATTGCGCCGACCCGAAGGCGTGCCTCGACCTCGTGCGCGCCTTGAATGCTCCCTGCGTCAAAGGCAATCACGACGAATACTGCTCAACGGATATGCCTCTCAATGGCTTCAGCCCAGCAGCCGCCAAAGGGGTTCAGTG
The DNA here is from genome assembly GCA_035570675.1 of Verrucomicrobiia bacterium. Classification (GTDB taxonomy): domain Bacteria; phylum Verrucomicrobiota; class Verrucomicrobiia; order Limisphaerales; family Pedosphaeraceae; genus DATMLG01. Next base: position 20,435 of record DATMLG010000226.1, read on the forward strand.
GACTCGCAAAGAGCTCACCGAGGACGATCGCCGGTGGCTTCACAGCTTGCCGTATATACTCAGGGTCGAAGGCTTCACCATCGTTCATGCGACGCTGGACGGGCCGCAGCGCTGGGGCTACGTGTTCGACAGGCTGGCGGCCGCCGCAAGCTTCGCCTACCAGAATACGTCGGTCTGCTTTTTCGGACACACCCACGTTCCCATCGCGTTGATCCGCGATACTATCATCCGAGGGAGAACCTTTTCTGAGATAAAGATTCAGGCCGGCAAACAGTATTTTGTAAATGTCGGCTCCGTAGGCCAGCCTCGTGACAATAACCCCAAGGCTGCTTACGTGATTTACGACCTGGACAAAGCCACGGTCGAACTGCGCCGCTCATCGTACGATGTTACCGCCACCCAAAGGAAGATTCAGGAAGCGGGCCTTGGTACATAGTGAGGCCCAATTACAGCCAAGTCCGCCGCGAACTCCAGAATCAAGAAGCCAGCAGAGAAAAGGCCTGAAACACTTGTTTCAGGCCAAAAATTGGTTGCGGGGGCAGGATTTGAACCTGCGGCCTTCAGGTTATGAGCCTGACGAGCTACCGGGCTGCTCCACCCCGCGCCTCAAACTACTGCCACACCCACGGTATGGCAAGCCTTATATCACGATTCCGGACGATTAAACCCCGCACGTCGCAAACTCCGTCTCGCCGCTGAACCTCCCTTCAAAACCCCGGGAGCATTGACAGAAATGATGTAGCGATGCGGAGCGAGGGATTTTGGCTTCGGGCAAGGTTTCGGCGAGGGAGCATGCCCGCAGCGGCCTGTGACCGAGCCGAAATGCCGCCAGAAGCCAAAAGCACCGCTGCCCGAAAGGGCCGAAGCCGCACGCTACAGGATTGATGGAGATGCTCTAATCCCCCTCCGTATGCGCCACCACCAACGAAAAGGGCTCGACATGTATTGTATCCGTCGCGGTCTGCAATTCCTCAACCCCCGCCTGCCGGTCATTCGCCACGATGCTCCACTTCCCCGCCACCTTCAAATCCCGGCCCTCGCCCGTTCCATTGTAAATCACGAGTATGTTCTTCCAACTGTCTCCGTTCGCGTTGTTCTTGATGACATATTCCACCACGTTCGCGGGTGCGTTCGTCGCGAAATCCAAGGCGGTATCCACCGCCGACTTTTCGGTCATGCGAAACGCCGGGTGCGTTTTTCTCAGCAAAATCATGCCCCGGTAAAAATCGAAGACGTCCCGGTGTTTCGCCTTCAACAACCAGTCAATGGGATTTACGCGGGGATTATTGTCATTATAACTGTTGCTGACCAGATTTTTGGATCGCAGGAATTCGTCCCCGGCATGAATGAACGGCACGCCTTGCGACGTGAGCATGATGCCCGCCGCGAGCTTGTCCATGTTGATCCGCAGATTCTCCGGCACGTCAGCCGCTGATGCCTGCAATTTGTCCCAGAGACAGAGGTCGTCGTGGGCTGAGTCGTAATTGATGGTTTCGTTGGGTGAAAAGACCTCAATGCCTTTGCTGCCCGCGCCGGTGCTTTCGCCCTTGATGTTCAACTGGAAACGTTCCATCCCCCCATAGGGAGGCCCGGCGCCTTGAACGAAACCGGGCGCCGGCCCGGTTCCCGCGTCTCCTTTGATGTTGTCCCGGATGCCGTCGTTAAACGCGGCAATTCCGGTCCCGAAAACATTCGCCTGCGTCATCATCATCTGGGGTGGCAGCACTTTTTCCATGTCCCAACCCTCGCCATAAATGATCGCGTTCGGATTGATCTTCCTGGCCTCGCGATACACCTCCAGCATCGTGTCACGGTCCAGGATGCCCATCAAATCGAACCGGAATCCGTCCACATGATACTCCCGCATCCAATACTTGATGCTGTCCACGATGAACTTCCGCGCCATCGGCCGTTCCGAGGCAAATTCATTCCCGCAACCGGTCGCGTCCGCATATCGGCCGGATGCATCCGTGCGGTAATAATATCCCGGAAAGGTCTTGTCGAAGATCGAGAACGGCCGGAAGCCGGTCCGCGCGGTGTGGTTGAAAACTACGTCAACAACCACGCCAATGTTCCGTTGATGAAACACTTGGACCATTCTTTTCAATTCCTTCTGCCGTGCCGTCCCGTCCGGGTCGCTGGCGTAGGAACCTTCCGGCGTGTTGTACAGCACCGGGTCGTAGCCCCAGCTATACCAGGTGTATTCGGATGCCTTCTGCCTTTCATCACCGGCGGCATAATCATTCACCGGCAGCAGATGCACATGCGTGATGCCCAGCTCTGTCAGATGGTCGAGACCGCTTTTGTCGCCCGCCGGAGTTGTCGTGCCCGCCTCCACCATGCCCAAATATTTGCCCCGGTTTGCGATGCCCGAATTGGTGTTGATGGAAAAATCGCGGACATGCACCTCATACAGCACGACGTCCGCGTTGTTTTTCAAGCTCACATACCGGTCCTGGTCCCAGCCTTCGGGATTTGTCCTGGCCGGGTCGTAAATCAACGTCCGCGCCGTGTTGGCCGAACATCCCCGCGCATAAGGATCGTTTACCTGGACGACCCTTGGCTGGCTGCCATCCGGCCCCGGCAACGCGATTTGATAGAGATAATAGTTTCCATCCAGATCCCCGTTGAGCGTGGCGGACCAGACGCCGTTGCTGTCACGCGTCATGGGAATCAAGGAAGAAACCGTCGTCGCAGCATCGGCAAACTGCTCAACCCCCACGTTGCTGGCCGTGGGCGCCCACAATTTTATCGTGGTCGCCGTCGGACTGTAAACCGCGCCCAAATCATCCTGCGGATACCGGTACGCCATGACGCCCGGTTCCACGGCCGGAGCGCCAAATGCTTCGTTCGATGCCAAAATCATTGCGAAAACAAATGCGAACCAGCCCGGGGCGGGAGATAAACCACCCGTCCGATACCACCGTCGCCGGTTCTTCATTTCAAGAACATGAACCCGGCTCCCGAGGTTGTCCAGCCGGTTGAAAGGATGCGGGAGTCGCGGAAGCCGGCCAACCGGTCAAACCGCGCACGGCGCGAACACCGCTTCCGTCATGCCGTGGATGATTTTTTTGTTGGCGGGGCAGACCGTCGCCAGCACGCCGCCCAAGTTCGCCCGCGCGGCATCACCCTCGCCGCTCACAAAATAATACGGGCACAGCCGCACCCGGCCCGGCATCGGCACAAGCTGGCTCTTCTCGAAATCATACCACTGGAAGTCCACCAGCCCCGGCTTCTGATACTTTTGCAGAATGTGCGGCGACGTCGGAAAATCCGCAATCGCACCATCCACCGCCGCGGCCCAGTCGGCGTGCGAAAGGTCGTTCCCCAAATAAACGCCGCGCGCGCCCCAGGCCTTCGGCGAAAATCCCGACACCTTCAAAATCAATTCGCGTTCCTTTTGCGATAGCCCCTTGAGCTGGTCCCAACTCGTCAGATTGATTTCGGGAATCGCCCCATGCGGCGGCAGCGGCGCGGGGTCCATCACCCAGGTGTAGGGAACGAGGCGGAGCAGGCGGTTCAGGAAACCCTCGCCCAGTTCCTGCCGCCAGAATTCGCGCAGGTTCCGGTTCCAAAGCAGCGCGAAAAGCATCTTCTCCTCGAACAACGGCTTGGGCGGCGGCGTCAGCCGGATTTTCTTTTCCGATGCCAGTTCAAAGATTTTTTTGGCGTTTGCGACATTCGGCGCGTCGAACAATTCAAAGAAACGGTAAACCGCGTCGCCCTCCGCAAAGTCCTTGAAGTCGGACGTGCGCACGGAGACCTCCGCTGTCTTGATTTGCCTGGCCAGCCATTGCATTTCCGGACGATACGTCGCCGCTTCCTCCGAGATGACCAGATGCACGCGCGGGGCATCGCCAAATATTCCGGCAAATCCGCGCACCATGCCATCCGCCCCGCCGATGACTTCCGCGCCCAAATTCGCATACGTCTGGTTGAGCCATGCGGTGAGGCCGATGCCGCCGGGGACGCTGTCCAGCTCCGTGACGCTCAGGCCGGTGTCGGTGATGAGCAGGTCGGGACGGATCACACGCGGCCAGTCGTTCTTGAAGGCGGCCGAGCGCTGGAGTTCGATCAGTTCTGCCGGCTTGCCGAGGTCCAGCCACGCGGCGACCCATGACGGTTGCTTGCCTTCGACGCTGAGACGGTAAAGACGGTTGATGGCCTTGTTGAATTGCAGCAGCACGCGGCCCAGGCTCTCAATTTCCTTGGCGAGCTCCGGGCCGAGCTTGAACGGGGTGGGGGAGATGCGCCACTCGTGGCCATCAAACAGACCGCCCGGAGGAACGGCATCGCGTACGGCGCGGGCGCGTTCAGCCGCGCCAGCCTGGGGTGAAGCGGTGTCGGTGTTCACATTATCAGCCGCGCACCTGCCCGTTTCCAACGCCGATCCACTTGTAAGTCGTCAATTCTTCCAGCCCCATCGGGCCGCGCGCGCCGATTTTGTCGGTACTGATGCCGATTTCCGCGCCCATGCCAAATTCCCCGCCATCAGTGAAACGCGTCGAGGCGTTCCAATAAACCGTCGCCGAATCCACCTCGCCCAAAAATTGCCGCGCCCGTTTTTCGTTGCGCGTCACGATGCTGTCCGAATGCGCTGAGCCGTAACGATTGATGTGATCAATGGCCGCCTGCAGGCCGTCCACAACGCGCACATTGAGAATGTAATCGTTGTATTCGGTGGACCAATCCGCCTCGGTCGCAGCTTTCAGTTTCAAGTTTTCAGTTTTAAGTTGGGACAGAATGGCAACGCTCGCCGCATCGCCGCGCAACTCCACTTTCTTCTCGTTCAATCGTGCGCCTATCACCGGTAGAAATTTTTCGGCCACGGCCTTGTCCACCAGCAGTGTTTCCATGGCGTTGCAGACGGCGGGCCGCTGGATCTTGGCATTCATCGCGATTTCCTCCGCCATCTTGAGATCCGCCTCCGCATCCACATAAACATGGCATACGCCCTTGTAATGTTTGATGACCGGCACCTTCGAGGCTTCGGCCACCGCGCGGATGAGTCCCTCCCCGCCGCGGGGCATGCACAGGTCCACGTATTGTGTGAGCGAAAGCAGTTCGCGGATGGCCTCCCGGTCCGTGGTGGGCACGACCTGGATGGCGTGCTCGGGAAAACTCGGGAGGCATTGCTTGGCGGCAGCAATCATCATCTGCGCGATGGCCTGGTTGGAATTCAGGGCTTCCTTGCCGCCGCGCAGAATGGTCGCATTTCCGGATTTGAAGCAAAGACTCGCGGCATCCGCGGTCACATTGGGCCGTGATTCGTAAATGATGACGATGACCCCGATCGGTGTCGTGATTTTCTGGAGATTGAGGCCGTTGGGACGGACGCGATTATCCAGGATGCGGCCGACGGGGTCGGGCAGGGCGGCGACTTCGCGCAGTCCCTTGGCCATGCCGGCGATGCGTTTATCATCAAGTTTCAAACGGTCGAGCATTGCGGAAGACAATCCGCTCTCCGCGCCCGCCGTCATGTCCAGCGCGTTGGCGCGCTTGATGCCATCGGCGCCGCGTTCGAGGGCGTCGGCCATCGCGAGCAGGCAGGCGTTCTTCTCGGCGGTGGTGAGCCGGGCGAGTTCACGCGAGGCGGCCTTGGACTGCTTCGCCAGGGCCAGCATTTGTTCCGCTAAAGTCACGCCGCCAAAGTAAGCCAAAATTGGAAACTTGAAAGGGCGAAAATGCGCGTTTAGGCGCGTTTCGAGCCTATCAATCCAACCGATTCCACTGATGCAGAAGAGCTTGAGGCTCCTCCAATCTGTTAATCCTAATCATAATCGCTTCCGAAAACGTCACCAGCGTGGTGCTTCCCACTCTTCAAACCACCTGAACCACCAGCGCGGTGGTGTTGTCCGAGCCATCGCGCGCAAGCGATTCCTCGACCAATTGCCGGGCTGCGTCATGGTTGCTTTCCGCGGCGCCAATTGTTGTCGGCCGCAAGAACTCGATGAACTGCTGGTCGTGAAGCCCTTTCGTGAGGCCGTCCGTGCAGAGCAGAAAAATATCACCCGGTTCGCAGGCGACCGCTCCCACCTGCGGATCAACAAATTGATTGGATCCGCCCAACGATTTTTGGAGCACGTTGCGTCGCGGATGTCGTCGGGCCTCGCTTTCAGTTATTTTTCCGTGACGAAGCAGCCAGGCGACGTGCGTGTCGTCCTGCGTGAGTTGCTTGATGCCACCCTCACGGGCCGGAAGATAATAAATCCGGCTGTCGCCCACGTGGCCGAAATACATCCAGCCCGGCGTAAACCAGCAAAGGCTCAGCGTGGCTTCCATGCCGGAACATTCAGGATAGCTGCTGCCGACATAAGCCAGCGTGCGATGAACTTGATCAAACAACTCCATGAGCACGTCCTCGAAGCCGGTGTTCAGGCCCACGGCAGCTTGCCGGAACGACTGCGGGAGCAGCGTGATGATTTTATCCACCGTGACGCGGCTGGCGAATTCTCCCGCCCGTGCTCCGCCCAGGCCGTCGCTCACAGCAAACGCAAAGTCGCTGG